>JAGVPM010000163.1 GCA_020052235.1 Candidatus Goldiibacteriota bacterium | reverse complement strand
CTTGCGGAACATTTCCACCCCGGTCACCACGCTCTTCTTCGTGTCCATGATGCCGACCAATTCAACTTCGTCTCCCACTTTCACCTTACCGCGTTCCACGCGGCCCGTGGCCACTGTTCCGCGGCCCGTGATCGAGAATACGTCTTCCACGGCCATCAGGAACGGCTTGTCAATATCGCGCACCGGCGTCGGGATGAATTCATCCACCGCATCCATCAACTTCTGGATCGGTTCCCATTCCGGGCCCGTAAACGTGCCCGCCAAGCCTTTTTCCATGGCTTTCAGCGCGCTGCCGCGAATGATCGGGGTTTTGTCCCCGGCAAATTCGTACTTCGTCAGCAACTCGCGGATTTCCATTTCCACCAGGTCCAGCAATTCCGGATCATCCACTTGGTCCACTTTGTTCATGAACACCACGATCTTCGGCACGCCGACTTGGCGCGCCAGCAGGATGTGTTCGCGGGTTTGCGGCATTGGCCCGTCCGTGGCCGAAACCAGCAGGATCGCGCCGTCCATCTGCGCTGCTCCCGTAATCATGTTCTTAATATAGTCCGCGTGACCGGGGCAATCCACGTGCGCGTAGTGCCGCTTCGTGGTCTCGTACTCCACGTGCGCCGTATTGATCGTTATTCCGCGTGCTTTTTCTTCCGGCGCATTGTCGATTTCGTCGTATTTCTTCACCGACGCCATGCCTTTGCTCGCCAGATACATCGTAATCGTCGCCGTCAACGTGGTCTTGCCGTGATCCACGTGGCCGATTGTACCAATGTTCACGTGCGGCTTATTGCGTTCAAACTTCTGCTTCGCCATGGAATGCCTCCTTTAAAAAACGATTATGCAAAACCTCAAGAACTGAAAATTGAGCAAGTTGAACAAATAGGCCGCAATTGAGTTTTCTATTTGCTCTGTCTTAATTTGCTCAATTGCTCTAAAAATTTTGCCGCGCAAAATTTTTATGGAGCCCAAGATCGGGATTGAACCGACGACCCCGTCCTTACCAAGGACGTGCTCTACCAACTGAGCTACCTGGGCAAAAAAGTCATAAAAAACCTTTTGAAAAATAATGGGTTTTAAATCTAACAAACCCCTTAAACCCTGTCAATTGTTTTTTTGATCTTTATTCAACTTTTTCCCCGCAACTGCCGGTCGGATTCGCGCTTAATATCCCGTTCCTTTAGAACTTGTTTCTTATCATAGGTGTGTTTCCCGCGGGCCAGAGCCAATTCCAATTTCACGTGCCGCCCTTTTAGGTTAATGGATAAAGGCACCAAGGTAAACCCTTTTTGCGAAACCTTGCCTGCCAGGCGGATGATTTCACGTTTATGCATCAGGAGCCGGCGCGACCGGGCAGGCTCGGGATTCTGCCGATTCCCTTGGGGATACGGGTTGATTTGCAAGTTAAGCAGCCACAATTCCCCGCTTTTAACCAGGGCATAACTATCCTGCAGATTGGCCTGGCTGGCCCGCAAGGATTTCACCTCACACCCGACCAATTCAATGCCGGTTTCAAATGTTTCCAAAATTTCATACTCATGCCGCGCCTGCCGGTTGCTGACCAACATTTTGTTCTCCAGCTTTTTTTTCTCAGTTGGCTTGGCGGTTTGGGTGTTTTGATTTTTCTCGTTCAACGCCGTTTCCTCCGAAAATGCCTGGGCGGATGCTTGACCTGCGGCCGAAGAATCCGGTTTTGCTTGCGCCCGCTCTCCGCGTACAGGGCAAAATCAATTTGCCCTTCTTCTTTATTTACGCGCATGACTTGCACGTTTACCGCATCGCCCAATTTAAAGATACGCCGATGCCTTTCGCCGATCAACTTCCGTTCACGCTCATGGAAAATATAGTAATCATCTCCCAGGCTGCCTAATTTTACCAGCCCTTCGACAAAGACCTCGTTTAATTCCACAAAAAAACCAAAATTGGTAATATTCGTAATGGTTCCCGCATATACTTCACCAACACGGTCTTGCATGAACTCGGCCTGCTTCACGCTCACGGCTTCGCGTTCAGCACGTTCGGCGCGGCGCTCGGCCTCGGACAAAAGCGTGCCCCAAACCGGCATGCGCTCGGCCCACTCGGACCTAAGCTTGGGTGAAAGGGCTCCGGCCAAACGCGCAGTCAACACCCTGTGCACCACCAGGTCCGGATAACGCCGGATCGGGGAAGTGAAATGAGTATAACATGAACTGGCCAATCCAAAATGCCCAATATTGCGCGGCGAATAAATTGCCAATTTCAATGAACGCAACAGCACCATATTCAGGAGCGGGGCTTCGGGTTTCCCCTGCCAGGAATGCAACAGCTGCTGGAAGGCCAAAGAAGCGGCGCGCGGGCTGCCGGACTCGAGCCGGTAACCATAGGCTTTGACAAACTCCATTAATTCCTCAAACTTGTCCCCCGAGGGTTGATCGTGTATGCGGTATAACGCCGGGGTATCGGTGCGCATCAAATAGCGCGCCACGGCTTCATTGGCGGCAATCATGCAATCTTCAATCAGTTGATGACTGGACAGGCTGACGCGTTTGGCAATGGTTTCCACGCTCCCGTCTTCGGCGAGAATCACCTTGGGTTCCGGCAAGTCAAAATCCAAACTGCCGCGGCGCTCGCGATCGCGGCGAATGGCTTGGGACACGCGGTGCAGGCGCAGCAGTTCGGATTTAAAATCAGATGCCGGATTATCCCCCGCGCGCCCCGAAATCACTTCCTCCACCCATGTATAGGTTAAACGCGCGGCGCTGTGAATGACGCTGCGAAAAAACTCCGTATGCGAAATGGTGCCGTCGGGTTCCACATCCATAAACGCCGAGACCGTCAGCCGGTCGCGCCCGGGCACCAAGCTGCAAACACCGCACGAAAGCGGTTCGGGCAGCATGTGCAGCACACGGTCGGGCAAATACACACTGGTGCCGCGCTCGCGGGCCTCCAAATCCAATACGGAGTTCTCATGTAAATAAAAGGATACGTCGGCAATGTGCACACCCAGGCGCCAGCCGCCTCCGGGTTTATCTTCGCAGGAAACCGCATCGTCAAAATCCCGGGCATCCTCGCCATCAATGGTCACAATGGGCTGGTTGCGCAAATCCAACCGGCCGGTCATTTCCGCTTCCCCGGGTTCGCGGGAAATGCGCCGCGCTTCTTCCACGGCCGCTTCGGAGTGAAGTTCGGGCAAATTGTACTTCCGGACAATCACGGAAATATCCACCCCGGGGCTATCCGGAGTTCCCAACACTTCCACGACCTGCGCCCGCCCCAATACGTAGCCTTCGGGCCACGCCGTGATCTGCGCCACAACCTTCTCCCCCGCGCGTGCGTTTTTCTGTGCTTCGGCAGGAATTAAAAATTCGCGCACAAAAGGCAAACCGTCGGGCCTGATGAAACCCACCTTCTTTTCCAGGCGAAACGTGCCCACAATGCGCTCGCGTCCGCGCTTGACCACGCGGACAACCTTGGCCTGGCGTCGCGCGCCGGTACTGCCTGCCAGCACGCGAACCTCCACGGTATCCTCGGGCAGCGCGTCAAGCAAATCCGGGGACGCCACGTACAAATCCGGTTGCCCAGCTTCCGCCAGCACCACAAACGCATATTCCGCCTGTCTTTGCACAACCTTGCCGAGCAACGTGTGTACTGGTTTCGGGTGACCCGGCGAAAATAAACCGCCCTTGATTTGAACCACTTTCCCGCTCGCCAGCAATGCATGCATCTGAGGCTGAAAATATTTCCGGGCCGTGGCCGGGAGATTTATTGCCTTCATCAGGTCGCGCAAAGAAAGCGGCTGCTCCCGCAAAATGCCTAAAATTCTTTCCTCTTCCACCGGACTTGAAGGCTGCATTTTTTTTGTCATAATCCCAAGTGTCCTTTTTTAGCCCTGTTTCCCCGGTTTTACGGTTGACAGGCTTTCCTGCCTAGAGTATATTTTCTTGCCTATTTAAGACTGTGCGGAAGTGGCGAAATTGGCAGACGCGCTAGATTCAGGGTCTAGTAGGGGCAACCTTATGGGGGTTCAACTCCCCCCTTCCGCACCAACTCTTTGCCCCATTGGCATTCAGGTCCATTATGCCCCGTTGGTATACCTACATTCTCCAATGTTCGGACCAAAGTTTTTACACCGGTTCAACCACTGATTTAAACCGGCGTTTGCAGGAACATCAAACCGGCCAAGGCGCGCGCTATACCCATAGCCGCCGTCCGGTCAATCTGGTTTGGTCCCAATCGGCTTTGAGCCGCCCCAAAGCCCAACAACGCGAAGCCCGCATCAAAGCCTGTACCCGCACCCAAAAAGAACAACTGATCCAAACCTCCGCCAAATTGCGGTAACCCCTGCCTGTCACCGGTTTTAATATTTCCAAATCTTCAACAATCCCAACAACCCCACCATGGTAAACATAAAACTCATCATCACCAAATACAATTTTACGCCCTGACCCAGGCGCGGCGGCGGGTCCTGTTTGCGCAATTTTTTAAACACCCAGAGATACCATTGCGTAAGCCATTCCCGCCCAAACCCCATAATAGCCCCGATGATAATCAGGGTCAACGCCAGCGGATTGGTTGTTTCCATGTTTTTCATTCCCCTTTCACGGACACCGCATCCAAATGCGGAAAATGCTTTTTGACAAATTCCGCAACCTGTTTCAATTGCGTCATGCGCGCGCATGCGGGCAAGGCCTGTAAAAATTGTTTGCCCCAGGCGCGGCTGCGTATGCGCGGATCCAAAATCGCAACCACCCCGCTGTCTTCGTGGCGGCGGATCAAGCGCCCAAACCCCTGTCTGAGCATAAGGATGGCGCGCGGCAGCGAGTAGGTTAAAAATGCGTTTACCCCCTGCGCCTCCAGGGATTCCCCGCGCGCTTGATGCACGGGGTGCGTGGGCACGTCAAACGGCAGGCGCGTAATCACCACGCAGCGCAACGCGTCCCCCGGAACATTAATCCCCTGCCAGAAAGTTTCCACGCCCAAGATTACGGCGTTTTGATGCTTGCGGAATTGCTGCAGCAGCCGGGGCGTGGTGTCCTCGCCCTGCGCCAACACGAACTGCTCCGGGGCCTGTTCCCGGATCCATTCCGCGGCGGAACGCAGAAAACGGTGGCTGGTAAATAAAACAAACACGCCGCCTCCGAAAATCCGGATCAATTGCAGCGTCTCTTCCAAAATCCGCTGCTCGTACGCTTCCTGCTCCCGGGGATCGGGAATTTTGTCCGGCACGTAAACCGCGGCTTGCGTTTCGTAGGGGAAAGGTGATTTCAACACCAATTCCCGGGCCTGGTCCAGCCCCAGCCGGGTCTTCACGTAATCAAAATTCCCGTTCACGGCCAGTGTGGCCGAAGTCAGCACCACGCTGGGAATGGCCTCAAATGTCATTTCGCGCAAACGGGCGCTCAAGTCCAAGGGCGTGGCCAGCAGACGCAGGCGCCGTCCGCGCGCTCCGGGATAGGTTTCAGCCCAATACACGCAGCCGTCGGCCGATTGCTCGTGCCATGCCAGCCAGCGGCGGGCTGCATCGTCCAGACGCGCGCCTAAAAAAGCCGCGGCCTTGGCATCTTCCTCGGTTTCCCAAATAGGCTGTGCTTTTTCAATGGCCTGCGCTAAATCCTCCAAGCCTTCAATCTCCGGGCGGTCCAGCCGGGGATGCGGTCCCCGGAAACGCAAGGTTTCCGTGCCCGGGGGGAATAAATGCATCGCCTGCTCCCACCAGGCTTCCTGCCGCACCTCGTACGCCATGGCCAAGGCGGATAATTCATCGGCCCGCGCAGGAGCCAATTTGTGCAGACGGTTTAAAAATCCACCGCGGCCCCGCCGTCCCACTTCATGCAACAGTTGATGCAATTCCGACTGGCTGAGTTCATCACCCAAAAAATTAGCCGCCACATCCTCCACCCGATGAGCCTCATCCAAAATCGCGGCTTGAAATTCGGGCAGCAAACGCCCCGCAGCCGCCAGGTTGGAAAAAAACAAACTGTGATTGGTCACCAGCACCTCGGCCTGACGCTGCCGTTCGCGCGCCTGCTGCCAAAAACAATCCCGCCGGTGCTGGCACTTCCGGCCCAGGCACAAATCCTTTTCCACATGGACTTGGCGCCATACCCCTGCTGAAACCGCAAACGGCAAATCCTGCCGGATGCCGGATACGGTTTGCAAACACCACGCCATGACGCGTTTCAGTTCTTCCCCGTACCCTTCGTCCATGCCCGGCAGCATTTCCGCGCCGCCCTCGCGCAGCAGCCGGTTCAAACAAACGTAATTTTCAACCCCCAGGCAAATTTCAAAACGAAAAGTCCTGCCGAAAACTTCTTGCCGGGACAGCAGCGGCAGCTCGTGTTCCATCAATTGCGCCTGCAAAGCCTTGGTGTGGGTGGAAACCACCAACCGGGTTTCCTGTTTTAAAGCCCAGGCAATTCCCGGAACCAAATAAGCCAAACTTTTACCCACGCCGGTCCCGGCTTCAACCAAAGCATGCGTCCCTTCATCCAAGGCTCCGGCAATCACCCCGGCCATCTCCGCTTGCTCGGACCGCACGTGGTAATCCGGCAACAAGTCCGACAAGGTCCCGCCCGGAGAAAAGAACTCTTTAAGATTGATTTCAGCCTTTGCCATAACCCCGTCCTAAATTTCACCGCAGAGGCGCAGAGTACGCAGAGATACCTTTAGAAAATAAGGACTTCCTCTGCGCCCCTCCGCGCCTCTGCGGTGAAAGCATTACTAATTCGTTTGAACTGCCCTTGTCACCTATGTTACAACCAGTGATGAAATTGTATAACACAATCGTAGGGGCGAACTGCGTTCGCCCAATTTCCGGAGTCGTCCCATGTCTGATTTTCCCGTAACTGAAACCAAACGCCAGTCTCTGGAAGCCCGCCTGGAAGCCCTGGGCTTGCGCGAACAGGACTTGGAAGAAACCTTTATCCGCTCCGGCGGGGCCGGCGGGCAACACGTTAACAAAACCTCCACCTGCGTAGTCTTAAGGCACCGGCCCTCGGGATTGGAAGTCCGCTGCCAGCGCGAGCGTTCTCAAGCCCTCAATCGTTTCTGGGCCCGCCGTCTTTTGGCGGACAAATACGAGACCATGATTAAGGGACGGGAAAGCGAGGCCGAACAACGGCGGGAAAAAATCCGGCGGCAAAAACGGCGGCGTTCGCGGCGCGCCCAAGAACGAATCCTGGAACAAAAACACCGCCAATCCGATAAAAAACAAGCGCGGCGGTTACCGGTGAACCTCGATTAATTCGCTGACGTGTTCGAACTGCCGTCTAACCTTCGGACGGGAAAAATAAATCACAAAAAACACGGCCACTGCCGGCACATCCCAAAAACCCCCGCCGGCCATGAGAACAATCATCCAGCCAAACCCCGCAAGCAAAATTTCAATCCAGCAAACAACCAAAAGCGTTCTCCGGGCGGCCTGCAGGCAATTCAACAACCCCACCCCGACGAAAACATGAATGACCGAAGCCGCCATGGCTATAAACCCCATCCAGCCCAAAAAAATCCGTCCGCCGGGGATGTCGTCCAGCGTGGATATGGAACCGCTCATCCAGGTCAGCATGGGGACATAGTGCCGGCTGAAAACAGCCACACCGATCAGCAACAACGCTGCGCCGAAAAGCACCACGGCCATAATTAATAAAAACCAGGCAACCGCCTTCACGCCCGGCGAGGGTGTGCCGGAATTTTTTTTATTGCTTTTTTTCTCGGTTTTTCGGTTAACCACATCCAAACAATTGGGATGAAAAACCTGATAATTGAAGGCGACCGGTTTGCAATCTGAACAAATAGGCTTGCCGCATTGGTTGCAAATCCATTTAACCGTCAGCCCGTGTTCCGGACACTGCGGCAGCTGGGTACTTTCAGGTGTGGATGACATGGGCATACTATATCGCCAAGCCGCGGGGAGAGCAACATAAAAAGGGCCTGCCTTTTTCGCTTCCCTTTTCACCGGCGATTGAGTTAGAATCCCTGGCAAGTTGCATAGGGAAGATAAAATCAACCGCAACGGTACATAACTATCGACAAGGAGGTTGGGTTATGCTGTTTTCAAAAATCATCAAATGGGTGAGTATTGCTTTATGTTTAAGCGCCTTTGTGGCGGGATCTGCGGCGGCGGCGCAAAAGAAAGAACCGCCAAAGCCAAAATTAACCTTGGTGTTCTGGCATTGGTGGGCGGATCATCAAAGTTTTCTCGAGGAAATGGCCGAACGTTACCGCTTGGAGACCAACATCAAAGTTGAATTTCAATTGTACTCGCCGGCCGGACAGGATTATTGGAATAAAATTCAAGCCGCGGCGCAGGCCAATGTGCTTCCGGACATCATCGGCTTCACCGACAATCCGGAACTGCTGGCCATGTATGCCAAGAATAATAAACTTTTGGATTTGACGCAGCCCATGCGCGCCAACAATCATGCCTGGGAATATTCGTTCTACCCGCGCGCGCTTAACGCGCTTTATTTCCCCCAATCCAATATTTACGGGGTTAAAGGCGATACGCTCTGGGGCGTTCCCCTTTCAGCCATGAATATCCAAATTTTTTATAACCGGGTGTTATTCCAAAAAGCCGGTTTAAACCCCGACCAACCCCCGCAGACCTGGGAAGAATTCATGGCCGTGTGCCAGAAGCTGAAAAAAGCCGGCATCACTCCCATAATCGGCGGCTTTGGAGATTTATGGGTCAGCCAAACCTTCTTCCGGGCCTATGCCTGGGCCCTGCTGGGAGAGGATAAAATGCGCAGCTTGTATTTGGGAGAAATTCCCTACCTGATCCCCGAATGCCAGCAGGTAATGAGTTATTTCGCCGAACTCCGCAACAAAGGCCTGCTGTATCCGGGCGTGGCTTCCATGTCCAACAAAGAAGGGGAAATTTTATTTGCCAACCAAAAAGCCGCCATGATGATCAACGGCTCCTGGGCGGTTAATGTCTTCTCGCAGATGAATCCCACCCTGGACTTGGGCGTCATGCCTTTCCCCAAGCTCAAGGATGCCCGCTATCCCATGCACGTCATCGGCGGCTTGGGCCAGGGCGCGGCCATTTCGGCCAACAGCAAAAATCCCCAGGCTGCGGTTGATTTTCTGCGTTGGCTGACCGCTCCGGCGCAACAGGAACGCTGGGCGCGCGTACCCAACGGTTTCCCGGCCCTTTTGGCCGCCCAGGAACACATCAACGCCAAACTAAAACCGTTCGTGTTGGGCATGAATGAATTACCCCCCAACCTTTTTCTGGAAGAACGGTATGATGTTTTGGAAACCATGGGCAAGGGCATGCAGTCGATCCTCATCGGCGAAGCTGAACCCTTGGATGTGCTGCGGCAAATTCAAAACATAAAAGACCACAAGAAATAAAACACCCTGCGGCACACCGCAGGGCATTGGATATCACGTAGGGAACGGTTTAAAACCGTTCCCTGCTTTTTTTTAACAATCATTGGCCTTGCAGATATTTTTTCCATTTGGCAACCGAAGTTTCCGGGCCGCCTAAATCATGCAGACATTTTTTTAAACGGGCATCTTCATCCGGCAGTTTGGCTGAGGCATTGAGCGAAGCGCGCAAATCCAATGCCAGCCCGGTAATGGAACGGCCGGGAAATTCCCGGGCTGCCGCACACAGCAAACCCGGATTTACATGGTGCTTCTGCGCCAAATTCAACACCCGGGCCGCGGGCACCGGGGTGCGTCCGGAACCCGCTTGCATTTGCTCCACGCGCGCGGCAGTCCATCCCCCGGTCCCTTCGAAATTGATACGTTCAATGCCGCCGGTTTCCGGCAATGTCAATTCCGTGCGCGTTTCCGGCAGTTTGTTGCCCCAGGGCTGCGTCACAACCCCGCCGGCATGCACGGCGTTGCCTTGGCCAATGGAATAAACCCGGCCTTTCGCCTTGGCAACTTCCGCCAGTGTTGTTTTGTCCAAAACCGCATGGCCTTGAATGTCCCCTGCGGCCATGCCCTCGGATTGCTGGTTGACCGGCCCGCGAAATTCTGGCATGGGTTTGGCCGATGCTTGATTATCCGCGGTGATCAAATCCGTGGTTTGTTGGGAAATTTTAGGCGCTGGTTTTTGTGACCGGCAATAATCCAAATAAATCATGCCTCCAACCAACCCGGCTGAAACCGTCCCTGCCGCCAGATAAACGGGCAGCGTAATTTTCGCTAAAAACTCCAATCCCGCAGCCCCACCCATCGCACCGGCTGGACCGGAAGTCCCGGGACCGCCCGACGGCGGCGCCTTGAGGCGGTCTAAAATTTTAGCCCGAAAATCCGGAGGCGCCTGCACGGCTGCTGGGGCGGTTTGATTGAGCACTCCAACAAATTCACGCAGTGCGTCCCATTCGGCGCGCACCTCGGGATCGCTCTGAATCTTTTGCTCCACGGCCTTTCGTTCCCCGGCCGGCAATTGATTGTCCAACAGCGAAGATAATTGCTCGCGCAATTTGTCGTCGATCATCGCCGGTCTCCTTTCTTTTCAAGCCATTCCTTCAAGCGCTGACGGGCACGAAACAAACAGGAACGAATGGTTGAAACCGGCAGTTCCAATACCTCGGCAATTTCAGTATAGCTCATATGTTCATAATGGCAGAGCATGACCACTTGGCGCTGCGTATCCGGCAGTTTGTGAATCAAATCCACCAAATGGCGGCGCAGTTCTTTCTGGGCATACACCTCGTCCGGGCTCACGCTTTTGGAGTCCCGCAAAACCGAAATCTGCCCCTCCTCATTTTCCTGATCCAGGGAAAATGAATGGCCTTTTCCCCGGCGCTCGCTGCGCTTCAGGGCGTTCAGGCAATGATTGGTGGTCACGCGGTAAAGCCAGGTCGCAAAGGCGCTGTCGCCCTTGAAGGCGTTGATCTTGCGGAAGATTTTCAAAAAAACTTCCTGCGCTTCGTCCACGGCTTGATGATAATCCCGCACATAATGCATGGCCAAATTGATCACCCGGGTTTCATGCCGGCTTATCAGCACATTGAATGCTTCCAGATCACCGCGTTGGCAATATTCGATTAATTCTTTTTCCGCCAGCGCCTCATATTTCGGCGCCAACGGGTAGCGTTGCTCGGACATGGATCCCCTTATTGACTTTTAAATTCCCCGCATGAATCGGACGATGATCGGCCCGAATAGTATTAAGAATACCACAGGAAAGATAAAAGCAATAAGCGGAAATAACAGCTTCACGGGCGCTTCCAGCGCCATTTTCTCAACTTGTTGCGAGCGCTTGATGCGCAGTTGCGCGGCTTGAGCCTTTAATGTTTCGCTGATGGAAACGCCCAAACGCTCGGCCTGGACCAAGGCCGTGATGAAGGTGGTGAAATCCTGTTCGTCCACCCGCTTGGCCATGGCGTGCAGCGCGTCCCGGCGCGACTGGCCCATGCGGATGGTGCGCATCATTTCAATCAACTCCGAGTACAGCGGCCCCTTGCGCCCGCGTTCCAAAATCACGCTCACGGCCTGCTCAAAGCCCAGGCCCGCATTCATGCACGAAACTAAAAGTTCCAGCAAGTCCGGCAGTTCGCGCATTATCCTCTTACGGCGCCTGCCGTCCTGCTCGTGCAACCATAAATCGGGCAGGAAAAACCCGCCCCCAACGGCCGCCAGGGTAAGCAACCAATCGCCGATCGCCAAACCGAACAACAACCCAACCAAAGCCGCCAATTCTTTAGCTGCCAGCCACTCGGCCGCGCTCCGCCCCTGCCACTTGGGAATATGCACCAGTTTTTTTTCCACCGTGGCGCCCCAGGGCTGCGGAATCCAGGATTTTTGGCGTGCGGCCATAACGGGTATCCAGTTGAAGAAGATCTTTTCCAGCACATTCTCCTGCCGGATACGCCCCGGGGTTTTCTCCGGCACCTGCGCCACGGCCAAAACCCGGCGCCGGAGCCGCGCTTCCGTAAACCGCCGCTGCGCTTCTATGGCCAGTATAAATACCGCGATAAAAACCAAGGCTGGAATCAACCACTCAAACATTTTGCCGCACCGCCTTTACGGATAATGCTTTTCTATGCGCGGGCCTATTCTATTGGACCATGCGCCTCAGAAATCGTTGCACTCATTTTTCACGAAACCTTTTTTTCACAAAACCACATGTAGCGGCGCAAAATTTTGCGTCTCTACAATTTTATATATCTATCGCCACAATCTTCTTTATCACCAGCGCGCCCGCCAATTCCATAACCGCGCCCGCGCCCAACATAAGCATGCCCAAAGGATGGCGTATAAAACCGCCAATAAGCTCCGGGTCCAAAAAACTCATGACCGCAAGCAAGCCCACGGGCAAAATACCCACCACCCAGCCGGACATGATTCCCTGCGCTGTCAAGGAAGCAATCCGCCCCTTCAAGCGCACGCGCTCGCGCACAGTTTCCACGATTTGGCTTGCCACCTCCGCCAAGTTGCCCCCGGTCCGGCGCGACGCGCCTGCGGCAATCACAAATAATTCCAAGTCCTGATTTTTCCAGTGCAGGTTTAATTTTTCCAACGCCTCCTCAGGCGCCGACCCCAACCGCACTTCGCGCAACATTTCCGAAAACTCCCCGCAAATCGGCTTGGGCGCGTCATTGGCCACGACTTCCAAAGCTTGCACCAGCGAAAGCCCTGCGCGGAGCGAGTTGGCAATCAAATCCAACGCATCCGGCAATTGGGCAGCCAAACTCTTTTGACGTTGTTTCTGCTGCACGGCCAGCATCAAACGCGGTGCCGCAAATCCCGCAGCTCCCAGGCATATTCCCAGAAAAATCCCACCTGCGTCAAACAAGGCATCGCCGCCCAAAACCAACCCGGCCAACATCCCCCCCACGGCGCACCAAATGCTCATTCGCAGCACCCGCTGGGCATCCATGCGCTGGTCATTTTTCGCCAGTAATTTTTCAAGGCCCTTGAGGTATTTAGCTTTCACCCAATCAAGTTTAGCCGCTAAGTCCGCACGCGAGCCGGGTTTAATGGATATCACCAGCCAATACACTGAGAGAAAAAACAAAATCACCGTGAAGTATTTAAGCAAAAATAAAAACACTTTCATAAACCCTCCAAAAATTCTACATTCTTCCCCAAGGCAGCGGGTTTGGCAAACCCGCCGCCAATCTATTTTCTAAATATCTTTTCATCCAACTCTACTCCACGCGCAACAAGGTCCGGCATAAACGAAGGCACATAGCCCGTGACTTTATACTCCCCTTGCACTTGCCCGTTTTTATTCAAACCGGTTTGTTTAAATAGGAATATGTCCTTAAGCACAATGCTGCCGTCTTCAATTCCCACAATTTCCGTAATCTGGGTCACCTTGCGCGCGCCGTCCTGCAAACGGCTTTGCTGCACCACCAAATTCACGGCCCCTGCAATTTGCTCGCGGATCGCGCGCACGGGCAGATCCATGCCGGACATGAGCACCATGGTCTCCAAGCGCGCGATCATATCCTTGGGAGTGTTGGCATGCACTGTGGTCAAGGAACCGTCGTGGCCAGTATTCATGGCCTGGAGCATATCCAATGCTTCCCCGCCGCGGCACTCCCCGACCACAATCCGGTCCGGACGCATGCGCAGACAGTTGCGCACCAAATCGCGGATTGTCACCGCGCCCTTGCCCTCAATGTTGGCCGGACGCGACTCCAGGGTAATGACATGCGGCTGTGATAAGTTCAGCTCGGCCGCATCTTCCACAGTAATGATGCGCTCGTCCTCAGGAATGGAGGCAGAGAGAATATTCAGCAATGTGGTTTTGCCCGAACCGGTTCCGCCTGAAATGATGATGTTCTTCCGGGCCAGAACACAGGCCGCTAAAAAATCCGCCATGACCTGCGTGAGCGAGCCGTACTTGATCAAATCCTTCATGTTCAGGTGCTGTTGGGAAAATTTACGAATCGTCAGGGTGGGGCCTTTCAGGGCCAAAGGCGGAATAATGGCATTCACGCGCGAGCCGTCGGCCAGGCGCGCGTCCACATACGGCTGGCTCTCGTCAATGCGGCGGCCCAGGGGGGCCACAATGCGCTCAATCACGGTCATGAGCTGCTTATCGCTGATAAAATGCTTGGACGTCAACCGCAACTTGCCGTTTTGCTCCACGTATATCTGCCCGTGGCCATTGACCATAATTTCCGTGATATCCGTGCTGCGGATCAAATCTTCCAAAGGACCCAGCCCCAAGGCTTCGTCCACCACCTCGCGCACCAGGACTTCGCGTTCCTCGCGGTTGGTCAGCTCCGGGGCCTCCGTAGCCATAAGCGAAGTGACCACACCCTCGACTTGTTCACGCAGCAAAGCGCGGGTAGCCGGCGTGCGGGCAGGCTCGGAGGCTGCGTCTTTCAGCTCCGGATTTTCCAAAAGGCGCCGGTGAATGCGTTCCTTGATCTCAGTGCGATTTACCTTAACCGGCCCGTTTGGCATACCGAAAGCCTGTGTTGCATTTTCCGAAACAACCTTGGTTGTGATCGAGCCTGCGGCCTTAACCCGCGCAGCCAATTCTTTGATGGCTTTGGCAAACGCACTGTTGGGAAAAATACCCGCCAATTCGCGCTGATGGTTCAAAGCTTCGGTGGCGCGCGGATCAAAAGGAACCGATCCCAGCACCGCGTGGCCGGGCAATGATTTTTCCAGATCTTCGGCGCTTAATGCTTCCGGCAAGGTGCAACGATTAAGGATCAAGCCGATCTTTTGCACATGGAATTTCAGTTCTTGATAGTGCAGGCTGTCCTGCCGCGCGCGCTTCACGCCGAGCAAATCCGGCGAACAAAGCATGAGTATGTTGTCCGCTGCATCCAAAATGCCCAATGCCAAAGAATCCCAGCCGGCCAGCCCGTCAATCACCACAAAATCAAATGCGGCGCGGAAAAACTGCAAAGCTTTCACTATTTGGCCGTTGGTTGCTTCCAAGGCCTGAACAGGATTAACCGCCAGATTGGCGACCTCCACTCCGCAACGGGCTTTGGGAAAATACCCCCGGATGGTTTGTTCGTCAAAACGGTTCAACCGTCCGGCGATCTCAGCCACCGTGGGGCCTTCCGGCAGTCCCCAGCGCAAACGGTGCTCGGCCGTGCAGGCAGTCTCCATGTCCAGCAGCAGCACGCGCGCGCGGCCGCGGTCTGTGAGAACAGCGGATAAATTTTGCGCCAATAAACTTTTCCCTTCCCCGGGTTTGCCGCCGTGCAAAACAATGACCCGTCCGTTTGCTTTCTCATCCGCCATGGCCATGCTCCTTTAACGGCCCACAATGTGGGGTGTTACGAAAATAACAAGTTCCGATTCTTCCTGGATAATGCGGGTTGATTTAAACAAATACCCCAAAACCGGAATGTCCATAAGCAGGGGCAGCCCTTGGTAGATCACCTGATTTTTCTCCTGGATCAATCCGCCGATGATCACCGTGGTATCCGGATTGACGAAAATAGTGGTCGAGGCCCAGCGCGTTTTAATGGCCGGATTGCCCTGGACCAAATGCGTGAAATCGACTTCCGAAACTTCGGCGCGGATTTCCGCATTGACGGTTCCCGCATCATTGGCCGTGGGCAGCACATCCAGGTTTACACCGTATTTTTTCCACTCCACATTGGTCTGGCCCGTGGAACTGGAAGTGGCCACTGGAATTTCGCCCCCGGAAGAAAATCCGGCCCGCTTGCCGGATAGCGTCAGCAATTTAGGACGCGCCAAAATTTTGCCATTGCCTTTTTCCACCAACAGCTTTAAAAGCAGATCCAGCCTGCCGCGTTCCAAAACGCCGATGGCTTTTAGCGGCGCTTCGGTTTCCTTCAAGGTTAACTGCCCTGTTGGCCCCACCAATCGCTCCCAATCCAATCCCAAGTTGTCGCCTTCGGTCTTGTTGATTTCCATGACCTGAACATCCACCTGAATCATGGTTTGCGCCAATTTCCCGGCTGCCACCACGACGGTGGAAATATCTTTTCTTCCATCCGGCTGCCAAATAATCAACGTGGTCGAGCCCAGGGTTTTGCCGGTCAGCAAGAGCTCGTCTTTGCTGATCTGTTTAACATCCGCCACCTCCGGATTGCCGATGGCGATTTTATCCGGCGATTTGACACTGATGACCTTGGCGCTTCCGGTAATCAAATTAATATCATTCCCGGCCCAACACGGCACGGCTGCAAAAATAACCCAGGCCCAAACAGTCATTGCCGGGTAAATCGTCTTCTTCATGAACGCCTCCTGAGATGTTTAATTAATCATGATTATTGCAACCCTTTAATAATCTCTATCTGCCTAGGTGCGGATTTAATGTCATCTTGTTGGGCGCGCATCAAAGGCCCGAGCACCGTGCCCAAATTTTGTTCGGGCACGTTCAAAATATCCTCGTCGCCCATGGACCGCAGGGATAATTTCAACGCGCCTTCTTTTTCCGCCAGGCTTAGGCGCACCGAATCCTCCGGGGTCACGGCCAAGGAAATTACAAGACCATTGCCCGCGGACGAAACAGTGTGCGCAGATTTGCCTTTTTCCAAATCAGCCGCAGTTTCATCCCCCACACCAGTTACCAGCAAGTTTTGCGCGAGTATGACCGTGGTCAAACGCTTGGCGCCCCTGAATTGGAAATCGAAACTCCCGATCACATCCACACGATTGCCCGGCTTTACATGTCCGCCCAAGGCGCCGGCCGGTTCCAAGGCGAACGACACAATGCGCATGCCTTCCGGCACCAAGGCCGCCAATCCGGCCAACACCTGCGAGAGTTTGTTCGGCAAGATCTGTTCACCTTTGGCAATGGGCACCAGCGCATACTGGCCCTTGCACCGTTCCCATTGCTTTAAAACACCGTCCTGATTGGGCGCGGAAACCGCTCCGGGCATGACATAGGCACCGGGAATTTCCTGAATGGCCACCTTGTCCGGAGTGAGGGTGGCTCCGCGCATAATGGGCTTTTTGGCCACCAGCACTTTCACGGGCAGACTATCGGCCCGCGCCGCGTTTTCTCTTTCCGAAAGATAGTAATAGGACATCATGGCCGCCGCGGCCGCCAACAAAATGGCGATCAATGTCTGCTTGTTCATTCCCCGCCTCCTAAAAGATTGGCTCTCACCAAATATAATCATGCTGTCTCATTTGTTCATCCAAGGCCGCATCCGGTTGCACCAAGCGCACTTTCCAGCAGTGCTGATACGGCAGCGCGCCGGGCACAGTATCATAAATCAAGGCACGCGCCCTCACGGCAATATCCGGCAACCGAATGTTTAAATTTTTCATTCCTATCATTTCCCCGCGTGTCGGCCACTCAACCCGGGCTTGCACCCACCAAGGCGTATGGACGGGTTCAATGCTGCCGGCGAAAGGGATCCCGCTTACGATTCCTGGGGGCCGCTTGTAGGAAACATAAATAATATCCGTTGCAAAATCCGTCAGGGCCAGGTCCAAAGGAAAAATAACCGCCCTATGCGTAGAAGCATTAACTCCATTTTCGTGGGCAATCCGGTTCAAAAATTTATCCTGCTGAATATTACGGTTATATTTAGCGACCAAATTCAGAATAATTGACCCGCTGGAATCATCCGGCGAAGCAATCGCTTTTTCCAGCGCAGCCATGGTATTAAACTCAGCTTCATTGTTATAGGGAGCAGCCGGAATCCGCCCGAACTTCCGCACAATAAAATACAGTCCGGCATTTAAATCCGTAATTTGGTTGAGCACGCGCGCTTTCAGGGTAGCTGCGGATAGCGCCAAATTATCCGCCGCGTTTTGGGCCTTAACTTTTAAGACGCACATATAAATGACATTGACCAAGACCATGGAAAAAACCACCAAAACCAAAATGGCCACCAAGGCCATATATAGAACATTACCTCTTTCTTCGCGCCGCAGCCTTTGCAGAAAGTTCACGGCGCGGCACCTGCCGGGGTCTCTTCGGTTTGAAAAATGCGCGGGCTGCAAACATGGGTGATTTTAATTTGCTTTACGATGGGAAAAATGGATTTTAACTGATGGGTAACCGCGGCCTGATTTTTATCGTAAACCGTGGGGCCTGAACTGAGCGAACGGCAAATTTCCGCTGCCACGCGTTGGGCATTGGCAGGATTACCCGCATCCATGACCAATTGCCGGTTGGCTTCATACGCAGCTTCCATAACCACAATGTGCGCAATGCCGATCTGGATCATTTGGACACAACCCGCGAAAAGCAAAACCAGAATAGGAATCGCAAACGCGGTTTCCACCATGGCTTGAGCTTTTAAGCTGCGAATGATCGTGGGCATGGATCGTGTATACCCCATTTTCCCTTTAATTTCAAACGTTTTTTCCGCTTTTAGAATTAAAAAACGTTTCCAAAAAAACCAAGATGCCGTACAATTAGACCGTTTAGTTTCAAAAACATTGCGAAAAATCCGGCCAATGACAAACTTTCAAAAACGCAAAACATCCGTAGCCGCTCTTTCCGTTGCCTCCAACACACTTTTGGTGCTTTCCAAAATTGTGGTTGGCATGCTGATCGGTTCGGTCTCGGTTCTATCCGAAGCCATCCACTCCGGCGTGGACTTGCTGGCGGCCATCATTGCCTATGTCGCGGTGCGAACCTCGGGCAAACCCGCGGACAAAGATCATCCCTTCGGGCACGGTAAAATCGAAAACATTTCCGGCACTGTTGAAGCCCTGCTGATTTTTCTGGCTGCCGGGTGGATAATCTACGAAGCCATTCACAAACTCCTGAATCCCCGCCCCATGGACGAAGCCGGCTGGGGCGTGCTGGTCATGCTGTTGTCGGCGCTTATGAATATATTTGTCTCAAACATGCTGTTTAAAGTCGGCAAGGAAACCGATTCCATGGCCCTGCAAGCCGATGCCTGGCACCTGCGCACGGATGTATGGACCTCGGTGGGAGTTATGGGGGGACTGACCATTATTTGGCTCGGCGCGAAATTTTTCCCCACGGTTAATCTCCAATGGGTTGACCCGGTGGCCGCCATGGGCGTAGCGCTGCTGATTGTCCGCGCCGCCTATGAGCTGACGCTGCAATCCGGCCGCGATTTGCTTGACAGCAGTTTGGACCCGCATGAAGTCGCCTGGATCCGCGATTTAATCATTACGCACCGCCCGCCGGTATGCGGCTTCCACCGCCTGCGCACCCGCAAATCCGGCGCCGACCGCTTTGTGGAATTCCATCTGCTGGTCAAAGGCAGCATGACCGTGGACGAATCTCACGACCTGACCGACGACCTGACGGAACATATTGAGGCTTCCTTTAAAAACACCAGCGTGACCATTCACATTGAACCGTGCAATGGCTTTTGCAGCCAGGTGTGCGTGGAGGGGTGTCTGCTGGTCGAGGAAGAACGCGCGGGGATGCATAAAAAACACCTGCCCAAATTCTACCACAAGCAGAGATAAAATCGGATTATCAATTTAGTCAGTCGCTATTCCCTATTCTTGGTGGCATACCGGGTTAAACGTTTATCCCCGGTCTTTACTATGCGTTTTTCATCTACACCTTTTTTCAAATCCCTGCTGGCCGTTGCAGTTGACAAACCTATGAATAAAGTCTTGTATTCCTTGCGTGAAAAACTTTTGCCCTTTAGTTCTTGAAGGGCGTATTCCAATCTGCTGTCGACGGACTCTTTTTCGGAGCCAAACACACTATGGAACTCCTGAAGCGCACGCCGAATTATTCCCAAGCTAAATTCAATAAAGACCGTCGAGTTTCCCTGCTTATCCGAAGCTGCCAAGGCTTGATAATACTCCTTTTGGTTTTCCCTGATGGCATTCTCAATGGGTATGTTTCGGAAAATCGGAAAGCTGCTGGAAATGATCGCGTTTTGCCATAACCTGCCCATGCGGCCGTTGCCATCTAAAAAAGGGTGTATGAATTCCAATTCGTAATGAAACACGCTGCCGACAATTAAACTGTTTTCCTCTTTGCTGTTGCGCAAATACTGAAAAAGATTTCCCATCAGCTTCGGCACCAATTTATAACCAGGGCCGACATGTGCCACTTTATTCCCTGTCAATACACCAACTTGACTGGTCCGATAACGCCCCGCGTTATCCAAGACGCCCTTCATCATCTGTTTATGCGCCGCTAAAAAATCCGGTTCAGAGTGTATGTCCCATTTATCCATGGTTTCATACGCCTTCAGGGCGTTTTCCACTTCCCGAATATCTTTCACCGGTCCTTGGACACGCCTCTGGTCCAAAATGGCTGTCATCTGATCCAAATCAAGCGAGTTGCCCTCGATCTTGAGTGAGCCAAAAATACTTTTTATGCGATTTTGTCTCCTCAATTTCGGCGATACTGCCTTGGCGGGGTAGGCTTGTATCTTGCCGATCAACTCGGAGCAAGCGGCGATTTCATTTAGAATAACATTCGTGATGGTATAGGGTGGTTTGTTCATGATATTTGATAGTATCATATGATAGTATCAATGTCAAGGATACGTGGGATGATCCACAAAATTCATTTTTCCTTTTGAACGTGCGTAGCCTCGCGTTCTTCAAGCAGCGCCTTTCCAAGCCCCACTTTATAGTACGTGAGTGTGTCTCTTTTATTTATTGGGTCGGTATCAATGATGGCTTGTGGAACACCCCAAAGAACCGAAGCTGGCCATAATAAAAAATTGCATATGAACATTCCCCATTGTCCTAAGTAAGCGTTACCAACACCAGGCAAAACATTTAATGTCCCCGCGAGAGCCGCACTTTTATCATGCAATGGTTCCAACTCAAGTTTTTCCAATTTCGGTTCCAGCTCTTGGTATGCAATCCGCTCATGTGGACGCAAGGTAGCGCAAGCGGAAATAAAAATAACAGTTCCAATCAAACTGACTTTTAAAAAAAATTCATCGCGCAAACCTCCATTGATTCGTAAAAGTTCTGCAAAATTTCGTTCCAAACGTGATCCCGATGGCGCTTCTGCTGCAAGAAAGGTTTACTAGGAACTAAAAAAAGATTTCACGTGCTGCTGAGGAAATGATAATCAATTTAGGGGTTGGTAACAAGCTTTTTTAGAGAGATTCCCCTCCTACCGATACTGTGTCAAACGTGCAAATTTAAATTTCTAATCGTCATACCGGCAAAACAGACCGTTTCATAACGCAGTTTTTATGGGATTAATATTTTTGTCATCTCGAACGAAGTGAGAGATCTAATAAAAGTTTTATAAATAAAAGCAATAAAGATTTCTCGGCCATGCCTCGAAATGACAAATAAAGAAAAAAATCTTGGAATTTGAGTTATGACACCGCCTGGAAAACCTGTGTCCAGCGACCTTGATTTTAAAAGCTTTTCTGGACCCCGGTTTTCACCGGGGTGACGTTCAAAGGCAAAAAACGCCACCAACTCCACTCCCCGATTCATGCATGACTTAATTTGTCATGTTGTTTTATCTCTATTTTCAAACTCAACCCAATACACTGAATAAGATTCATAACGCTTTCCATGCTGGGGTTTCCTGTTTTGGAAGTCATTTTGTACAGACTTGCGCGGTGCAGATTGCATTTTTTCGCAAATTCAGACATATTGCCTTGCGCTGCGGCCACATCCCGAAGCGCCAGAAAAAAAACCTTCGGATTGCCGTCTTCCAGCGCTGCGTTAAGATACGCCTCGGCTTCCTTGGATTTTTTTAACCGTCCAATTAAAGACTCTTTATAATCCCGTCCCGCTTTCATAATTCCTTTCTCCTTTTGTGATCCGCCCAATATTTCTGCGCTGCGCCAATATCTTTTTTCTGCGTTTTTTTATCCCCGCCGCCCAGAAAACACGCTTAAATTATAACTTGCGTTCCGGCCTTTGCCTGAAGTTTGAATCAATATTTTTTTTACGAGCAAATCCGCCAGTTCACGGTAGGCTGTGGCACGGCTGACTTTGGTCATGCCGACATACTTTCGGGTCGACAAACCGCCCTCAAACCCGCCCGCCCCGGCATCCAAAAGGCGATTGACGACTTTCCGTTGCCGTGGACTCAGCGGCACCTGGCTATAATCCCGCCAAAATTGGGCCTTGGCCAAAACCTGGCCCAAGGTTGCCTCGGACGCTTTGATGGCCCGAACCAGGCACTCCAAGAACCATACCAGCCATGGGGTTATATCCATATCGCCTTTTTGCGTTTTTTCCAGGTTCCGATAATATGCATCCCGTTCAGTCATTATCTGCGCAGACATGGAATAATAGCGTTCCTTGACGCCTTCATCCTGAGTCAGGGCCATATCTGTCAAGGCGCGGGCGATTCGGCCGTTGCCGTCTTCAAATGGGTGCAAAGTCACAAAATAAAGATGTGCAATGCCGGCCCGAATCAAGCCGTCCATCCCCGCCGATTTTTCTTCAAACCATTGAACGAACCGCTTCATTTCTAATTCCAAATGCTTTACAGGCGGTGCCGTAAAATGCACCTTTTCCTTGCCTAGGGGGCCCGAAACCACTTGCATGGGCTCCTCGCCTCGCCATTGCCCTACGCGAATTTTCTTCAATCCGGAGTAACCCGTTGGAAAAAGTGAGGCTTGCCAGGACTTCAACCTGCGCAGGGTCAGGGGATGATTATGCTTCACTGTTGCATCCAACAACAGATCGATCAAACCTTCCGCATTCCGATCCGGCGTTTTCAACCCTGCCGTGGATAAGCCTAACCGCCTGGCAACTGACGAACGCACAGACTCGGCATTCAGTTTCTGGCCTTCAATCTCACTGGTTTTAACCGCTTCTTCCACCAAAATCAAAGAACGCGATTCCACGCCCAACGTTAACCCCAGGGTTCCTGCTTGTGCCAATAACCGTCCCTGAGCCAACCGCGATTGACCTAAAGGTTTTAAAAGCACACCGGCATTCCAAGTAAAATCCGGCCATTTTTCACGGTTCCAAATATACAGCATAATCGCCTCATTAATCGCTTCATTAACTGAAGCGATTATACTATTTAATTGCTTCAAAGAAAAGGAAAAAACGGCTTGGCAATAAAACGCGCCGGCCACCGCTTTCGGCAACCGGCGCGTTTCCCTGTCATCATTTATGCTAAAATTATATATTGAAGGTTATAAATTCAAAAATCCCTTCTTTTTCCCGGGTAAAACATTTACTGACGCCCGTTCTCTTTAACTCTATGTCTTTCTGGGAACAAACTTCGATGGAAGTTCCGCCTAATTTTTTAATCAGATTCACGATTTTCTCTTTTGAATAATAAGTTAATTTTGCTTTTGACTGTCTTTCAACGGCTTCCGCCCCGTTTTTATGCTCGAGCCGCAGTTCTTCAGTCGGCGCCTCTTCCCAGGGGAAAAGATAATCCACGCAGAAGGAATTGCTGTTATTGGGAGATTTGAATGATTTTATCAGATCAACAAAATGTTGCTCGGAAAGATAATACATCATGCCTTCCAAAGTAATTACGGTGGGTTTATGGTCATCGTAACCGAACTGCCGGATAATATCGATGGTATTTCCCGTTACCACATTGGCTTGGACAAATTTAACTTTTTCCAAATGGGGCACTTCAATATCTTTGAAAATAGTTTTTTTCGAATCAAAATTCGACATATCTATTTCAATAATACTTTCAATTTTGTCCGCTTCTGCGCCCAGAAGATGAATGGCAATGGGATCATACCCCACACCCAGTATGATCACTTGGGAATTATATTGATTGGATCTAATGTGCTTGAAAATATAGTCATGATAAAAAAACTTCCGGTTTTTCATTAAATCTTCCGCAAACTTGCTGCTTTGTTTCAACCGTTCAGCCAATTGAATGCCTGAACTCAGATCAATCCTTTCCATGTATTTTGAAATTAATTTATCTCCTTCGTAGATTCCCTTTCCAATCAACATGGCCATTGCCGCAGTAGGTTCGAGCATAATTTTTTGATGCGGTTCCATTATAAAACCTCCATTTAAGCTGACGCTTTCAGGGAAACCACAGGTTTCCCTGACGCAGATGCCGACGCATCTTGCTTTCCTTCCTAACTAAGTCAGGGGCTGCGCCCCCGAACCCCCGCCTCATCTTTTTAGGATGAGGCTATGAATGGTCAAAAGTATAATCCGGGCAAATAAAAAAAACAATTAATTTGCTGCGCAAATTGCAGGGCATTTACGACGAATTTGTTTTTTATTTTCGCCGCGATTTTTTCCAAGGTTGGCACTTCGGGCACCAGTGGGTGCCGCGTTGGGCTACGATGCCTTTGCGCACTGGGGTTTGGCAGGTTACGCATGGTTCGCCCTCACGTCCGTATACCTTCAGCCGATCCTGAAATCCGCCGCGGCGGCTCTCCGGGTCATAATAATCCGACAGTGTGGTGCCGCGATAATGTATGGCTTCCTTCAGGACTTCGCGGATAGCCGCGTGCAGGCGCGTGCATTGTTCCAAGGTCAGGACGCGCCCCAAGATCTGCGGGGCAATGCGTGCGCGAAATAAAGCTTCGTCAGCGTAAATATTGCCCACTCCGGCCACGATGCGCTGGTTCAACAGCAATGCTTTGATGGATGTCTGGCGGCGCGTCAATGATTTGAGTAAAGTGCCGGGAGTAAACTGCGGTGAAAGCGGTTCCGGACCCAATCCCTCCGAAAGCCGAGTCGCTTCTTGGTCCGTGATCCATCGAAAATGCCCGAAGCGCCGAATGTCCCGGAAGTACAGCAATTGCCCACGATCAAGCGTGAGCGTCACATGCGTGTGCTTATCCGGCAAACCGGGCATGTCCGCCGGTGCGGGCTTACCCGAGACCATGGCGAATAATTGTCCGGTCATGCCGAGGTGCACAAGCAACGAACCCTCTTCCAAACGCAACAGCAGGTACTTGGCCCGGCGCTCCACGGCAATAATGCGCTGTCCGCGCGCATGCGCTTGCAAAGCCAGCGCGCTCTGGGGGCGCAATGGTTTCTCATGGGAAATGGTCAGATTTAAAATCCGGTGTCCGGCGAGCTTTCTTTCCAATACCCGCCGAATGGTTTCGACTTCAGGAAGTTCAGGCATGATGGCCTTGAATGTGATCGGTGGAAAATTTGCACCCGCAATAATTCTGGCGGTACAACTCCATTTGCTTGGACAATTCCAGGCTGCGTTTAAAGCCGTCTTTCTTCTTAAAATCAATTTCCAAGAATTGAACGCCAAAGGCCTGGGAAGCTTCGCGCCCGGCTTCGAATACGCGCTTTGATTCCTTGTGCGGTGAAATGGTCAGCGTGGTGGTGAAAAAGGGATAATACAATTCGCAGGCTTTCCGGGCCGTGGCCATTAAATTATGCTTAAAGCAGCGGTAACAACGGTCGCCGCCCTCGGGCGCGCTTTCAAACCCCTGGACATCTCTTTCCCAGCGTTCGGGCAAATACGGGGACTGTTCCAGTAAAAATCCCATGTTCATGGCTACGCGCTCGGCTTCATACCGACGTTTGGTATATTCTTCCGGAGGAAAAAGGTTGTTGTTGTTGAAATATCCCGTAACCTGGTAATCGGCGTTCAAACGCTCGAATACGGCCGTGGAATCCGGGGCGCAGCATATATGCAGTAAAAGACGGGGACGAACATTCATGCTGTGATTATAGAGAAGGTATGCCCCCGGACGCAAGCGCTATTTTCAGGCTCCCGGCAACCGCGTTTTCATGGTAATATCCGGTTGGATTTTATTTTAATTTAAAGGATCTTCGCTGTGCTGATTAAACGCGATGCTGCAATCATCACCGGTTATTTGGAAGACGCTTCGGGATTTACCGAAGGGTCTTCCGATTGCCTGGTGATACCGGAAAATGAAACCGAGGTTGTTGAATACTTAACGCAAGCGTCCCAACGCCATGAATCCATAACCCTCTCGGCCGGGGGCACCGGAGTGACCGCCGGGCGCATACCTTTGCGCGGGACGCTGTTCTCATTGGAACGTTTGGCCGATATTGGGCCTATCCAAGTTACTGCCGCAGGTGCGGAAATCACCGTCGGACCGGCCGTCCGGCTGGAAACACTAAAAAACTTAGCTCACGGCGCAGGCTTGATCTATGGCCCTGACCCAACCGAACGCACCGGTACCTTGGGCGGCAACGTAGCCACCAATGCCAGCGGAGGCCAATGTTTTAAATATGGCCCAACCCGGCAGCATGTCCTGGGTTTGACCGTGGCTTTGTCCACTGGGGAAACCCTCACCCTGCGCCGCGGCGAATGCCTGGCCGAAGGCGACCTCTTGCGCCTGCCCCTTTCCTCGGGGAGGATTCTGGAATTCCTACGGCCGCAACTGCCTGCCTTGGGTGTGTCCAAAAACGCCGCCGGTTACTTTTCCGCGCCCAACATGGATGCGGTGGATTTGTTCATTGGCATGGAAGGAACCCTTGGGGTGATCACGTCGATTACCCTAAAGCTGCTGCCTGCGCCGGCGGGCGTGTTTTCCCTGGCCGTATTTTTTAACGATGCGGACATTGCCGTGGAATGCGCAGCCCACATCCGCGACCGCAAGGGCGGATGCGCGCCCCGTCCCTCCCCGGCGCCCGCCTCCCTGGAATTCATGGACGAACATGCGCTGAATCTGCTGCGCCCGCAATTCCCCTCCATTCCCGCAACGGCTCGGGCGTGTTTAATGTTGGAACAGGAATTCGAGACCAACGAGGAAGACAGGTTCTTGACCGCGTGGTCGGAATTTTTCACTGCGTGGGGATTGAACGAGCGCCAAATCTGGTTTGCGCAAGACGACGCAGGACGTGAGCATCTCCGCCATTTCCGCCACGCCCTTCCCGAGACCGTGAACACGCTTGTGCGGACGCGCGGTTTCCGCAAGGTCGGTACGGATATGGCCGTGCCGGATGCCGCTTTTCCGGAAATGATGCATTTTTATTATTCACGCTTGCAGGCTTCCGGTTTGGACTATCTCATCTTCGGCCATATCGGCGAATGCCATCTGCACGTCAATGTGTTGCCCCGCGATGAAAAGGAATACAACCAAGCCCGAGCTTTATACGAGGAATTCGCAGTTGAAGCCGTGGCCAAGGGCGGCACGGTCAGTGCCGAACACGGCATTGGCAAGATCAAGCATCACTTTCTGCAAATTATGGTGGGTGAAGCAGGCCTGCGTGAAATGGCCCGCGTCAAACAAATCCTTGACCCTGCCTTAATCCTCAACCGCGGCAATATTTTCCCGGAAACTTTATTGCAACCCTAATGCTTCACCGCAGCGACGCGGAGTTCGCAGAGCATTTCTCTGCGCCCTCTGCGCCTCTGCGGTGAAGTCCAGGGGCTAAGTTTGAGCAACAACACTTGACAGGCATTCCAAAACAATACAGAATACCAGGTGTGGCTTTGAAAGGAGGGATCTCCCATGTATATTGCTTTGAGCCCTTCCGATGCTCTCATCGTCGTGGATATGCAAAACGACTTCATGCCCGGCGGAACCCTGGCAGTCCCCGGCGCCGACCAGATCATACCCGTGATTAATACCCTCATTCCCTGTTTCGCCACACGCGTGTTTACCCGCGACTGGCACCCTGCAAACCACATCAGTTTTGGCACCCACCCTTCGTATACCGATTACTCCTGGCCGCCCCATTGCGTGCAAAATACGCCGGGCGCGGAAATTGTGGCCGGATTGGACCTGAGCCGCATTGACTTGCTGATTGACAAGGCCTCCCGGCCCGACCGCGAGAGTTACTCTGATTTTGATGATTCCAACCTGGCCGAATGGCTGCGCGAACGCAACGTGCACCGGGTTTTCATCTGCGGCGTGGCCACGGATTATTGCGTGAAAGCCACGGCCCTGGATGCGGTAAAAGAGGGGTTTCAAACCTTTGTGGTGCTCGACGCAGTCCGCGCCGTGCATGCGCCCGAAGGCAGCAACGAAGCCGTAGCTGCCATGCGCACCAGCGGCGTGGAAATGATATTCTCCCAAGAGTTATTGTGCTGATGCCTGCCAACACGCCCGCCCAATGGATGCAGCGCGAGGGCCTGGCCCTGCTGACCGACTACTACGAATTGACCATGCTCTCGGGATACATACGCACCGGCATTGCCGAGCGCCCGGCGGTATTCGAATATTTTTTCCGCACCCTGCCGCCTCACACGGGGTTCGTCCTAACCGCAGGGTTGGAACAATTTTTGAATTACCTGGAAAACCTGCGCTTTCATTCCGCGGATTTGAGTTACCTGGAAAGTTTAAAAGTATTTGATGCCCGCACCTTGGATTATTTAGCCGGCTTTGTTCCCGACATTGATGTTTTGGCCGTTCCCGAAGGTACGCCGGTTTTTCCGCACGAACCCATCATGCAACTGCGCGGCCCCCTGGCCCATGTGCAACTCATTGAAACTTTTTTATTAAATGCCATGAACTACTCGTCGCTCATTGCCACGAAAACCGCCCGCATTTGCCAAGCAGCACAGGGTGAGCCGGTTTTGGAGTTCGGACTCCGCCGCGCCCAAGGCCCGGACGGCGGGTTAACCGGAAGCCGCTGTTCCTACCTGGGCGGCGCCCTGGGCACCAGCAATGTATTGGCCGGGCGGCTTTTCAATATTCCCGTGCGCGGGACCCATGCGCACTCCTGGGTCATGAACTTTGCCACGGAGCGCGAAGCCTTTGAAGCCTTTGCCGACGCCTTTCCCTCGGGTTGCGTTTTGCTGGTGGACACGTACGATACCCTGAAAAGCGGCGTGCCCAATGCCATTGAGGTGTTCAAGGCGCGGCCGCACCTGACGCCGGCCATCCGGATCGATTCCGGCGACTTGGCCAAAATGTCCAAGGCTGCGTACCGTCTGTTCAGCCAAGCCGGCATGCCGCAGGTAAAAATCGTGGGAAGCAATGATCTGGACGAAGATTTGATCGCGGATTTAAAACGGCAGGGCGCCAAGATCAACACCTGGGCCGTGGGCACGCATTTAATCACCTCCAAGGACCACCCGGCTTTGGACGGTGTGTATAAAATGGTGGCCATTCAGCATCAGGACCGCTGGGTGCCCCGCATCAAACTTTCGGGCAACCCGGAAAAATCCACGGACCCCGGTTTGAAACGCGCGGTCCGCTGTTACGATGCGGACAATCATCCCTTGGGAGATATCCTGCTCTCGGAGGACGAACCCCTGCCGGAAGGCCCGGAAGTTTCATCCTACAATCGCCAGTATCTCCATCAGGAACGCCGTATAAGCGGTGTGGCGCGCGTGGAGGAATTATTGATTCCCGTGGCCCAACACGGCAAACGTTTGCAGCCCAGCCCTTCCTTGGAAGCCATCCGGCAACACGCGCAAAAATCCATGACCGAACTGCCGGAAGAATATGTGCGCCTGCGCAATCCCGAATTCTATTGGATCGGGCTCTCCCTGGAATTGGCGCGAGTCAAACGCGAGGTGTTGGCAACTGTGTGAGGTGAAGGATTATTTATAAATTATTTTCAATGCCGGGCGTTTGGAAGGGTTCAGGCCGTATTCCCGGCTGTAAAAGGTCACCAAATTTTCCGCGCCGGTTTCCAGGTCCGATTTGATTATGAGGCCGTAATTCGGATATCCGTTCAACCAGCCCTGAACCGTGGTGGGGTCCAGGTGAATTTCAATACGCGGTGTGGTTTGCAGGTTCATGGCTTCAGCCCAAAACCCACCCATGGCCAGCGAAGATATATAGTCCCCGCCTTCGGCGTCCCAGCGGGTTTTGGGGTCCGCATACAACCAAGTGACATCATCTTCCACCCAGGGCCTGCCCAAAGGATACACATGGGCCGTGATGCGGTTGCCGCTGCAAAAACTGTTGTTGGGATATAAAATTAAAACAGCTTCCAATATGGTGGCTTGAGGCGGCAGCTCGGCTTGGGCCAGATCGAAATAAAATATAATACGGTTGGTATTGCCGTTTTTTTCCACGCCCAAACTCAAAGCGGGCAGCTTTCCCTGTTTGCCGCGCAGGGAACTAAGCATGGCATCGTGCCCGCGGCCTTCTCCGGGCGATGGTTGGATGAGCACTTCGTTGTATCCGGCTCCGGGAGGCCCTTGAGGCCCGGGGGGGCCGGTTTGCACAACTTTCGCCGGCGGCTGACACGCTTGCAGAAAACACAAGCCCATAAACAATCCCAGGCGCAACCACAGCTTCATCAACGAACTCCTTAAATCCGGCCTTGTCCAACTTGGGTTTAAACATAACGCAATCCGTACGGCAGATCAATCGTTTTCTGTTGTAACGCGCAGGGTCCATCACCACAACGCACTGGGTCGGCGTTTGGACTTGGGCAGACGTTTGGGATTGCCTTTTTTACGCGTGTGCCCGGCCCAAGCTTGTTCCTCGCGTTTGCCGTGCCAATAGTCGTGCGTCTTCGGCGGCAGGGTCTTCGGACGCGTACGCTGGTTCAATTCACTGGGGTCTATAATCCCGGCTCCGTAACTCCGGCAGGCCGAAGCCAAATCCCGGTCAGCGGTGGCCAACAACGTACCATTGGGTGAATCGGCATTGGCGATCAGATCCTTAATCACGTCATCAGCGGTTTCACCGCGCGCGGAATAAATGACTTCCACGCCATTTTTCTCCGTCCGGTGCCGAAAAGGATTGGGGCTGGCTTTACCGTCAAACACCACGGTAATGCGGTGATGCGTGCCGCGTGAATATTGCGCCAGCCGTTGAATCAGCAATTCCTGAGCGCCGTAGAAATTTTTGCGTTCAATCTCGGAAAATTGGGAATCACGCCGGATGATGTTAAACCCGTCCACCAGCAAATGCTTGGCCATGCCTTGGCACCTTTATACCTTAATATCGAGTAGGGGGAGGGATCGCGCCCTCCGCCCTCTCACACCACCGTACGTACGGTTCCGTATACGGCGGTTCGTGATTGCTTCTGGGCATTAAGTAT
>JAGVPM010000087.1 GCA_020052235.1 Candidatus Goldiibacteriota bacterium | reverse complement strand
CCTGGCTGCCTGGCCTGTTTTCTTTAGTCTGCATTTTGCGCAGATGCTGGCCAAAGGCCGCGCACCGCCTTTGCGGGTCTGGCTGCCTGCACTATTTATTACCGGTGCCAATGCAGCTTTGCTGTTCACGTCCATGTCCCTGCCCCTGATGTTCATTGCTTCATTTGGCATGCATTGGGCGGTTAACCAAATTTTGTCGCGTACCCGCATTGCGGATTTGGATTGGATGCAGGCCGGTGTTTCGCGGCGCGAAATTGAATCCGGTTCGGATGTTTTTAAGACCCGTTCCGGGCTTTCCTATAAAAAAAGCGGATTGAAAAAATTTCAAAATTTATTTAAACCCGGGCGGCCGCTTTTAGTGGTCATTCAGGGATTCGGCGCGTATGCGCAACGCGCGGGTAAATCCGCTTTTGTGAGTTCCCTCAAAGCAGGTGAAATTCCTCTGCCTGTTGATTCCAAACAGTTTGTGTATCTGCACGGCAATGCACTATGGGATGTTTGGAAAAGGCTTGAGGAAGCATCGCGGCAAACGGAACCGCTTGATTTGGAAAAAATAGCCGATTTTTGCGCAGACCAGGGTCTGGAACTTACACCCAAACAGATTTCAGAATTGGTGGCGGAGCACAAAGCGGAAGAAGGCTATGGCGCTTTGTTTGATGTCACTGAGTTTACTGTGCATTTCTTACACGCTCAGTTGCCTGCGCTGTTGGAGGATAGAACCGAAAAAACGGTAGTGATATTAAATGACGGGGAAATTACTGCCAGTGGATTGTTCGATGAAACATATGCCGTCGACTTTGCAAAAGCCGAAGTGACTGTAGCGAAAAACGAAAAAGACAATGAAGTGCGGAATTTGGAAGTGAAATTGGTGCCGGATGTTTTGACAGCGGGTCCGGCAACATCTTCGGCTCAAGATGTTGTTGCCCCTGTCGCCTGGTACCGTTTATTGGGAAAGGCTGTTTCAGCCATTGGCCAGGCGCTGCTGGCCGTGGCAAGCCTCAATCGAACCCGGTTGATCGCCGTGGCGGGAAGTTGGGCGGTCATTCTGGCTTTGGTGTTTCAGATCAGCAATCCATTCTTATATTTCGCCACGAGTATTTCTGCAGCAACCACTGCGGTTATCGTCACGTTAAAAGTCGGCACGAAGCCCGCAATTCAGAAAATGCTTGGGCAACCCGAGTTCAAAGGGCCCGCTGGCTCGTTCGGTTTTGTCCGGGATAGTCAACCCCGTGGTAGTTATCACGGGCATTTCATTATTGTTGGCCGTGGGTGCGGTTAATGGTTTTTTTGTCGCGGGTATGTATTTGGTAATGATTACGGTCTTGGCGTTCTGGAGTGTGCGTTTAATTTATTTTGACAAAGCAGGCCCACGGCAGCAAATAATCATAACCGGTTTTTTCCGGTTTATGCAAAATGCAAATATTATCGCGGCGATTTTCCTCAGCTTGGTGTACGGTCTCAAGGCCATCGTTGCCGGAAAATTTATTTTTGAAAATATCGATATAACCGATATGGGCGCTTTGTTGCTTTGGTTCTGGTATGCCGGAGAGGTGGTTCAACATTTCGGGTATAAATTGTTCGGTGCCGGGGTATTTAAAAAGCCCAATGACTTGGCAGCGAATCTTAAGCGTCTCTGGGCGGGCCAACCCACCTACTTTAAAAATCCCGTCGGCGGCACCGTCGGGCGCGAATTGGCGAGAGTGCGAGAGCAGCTGCCAAGCACAAATTTCGGAGAGTTGCGCGTTTCGTTTCGCCGTTTGGGTGCGGCTCTAATCAGCATGCTGCTGTTGAGCGGTTGGACTGTGGGGTTGTTTCCGGATGCGATTATTACTACGTTGTCGGTGTTGGGTGTTGGCTTACTGGCCTGGGGCATAAATTATCTCCCGCGTTTATACTATGCATTCAGACTTTGGACTGGAACCAAACCCCGTTTGGATCCGGCGCGCATTAATGTTCAATTACAGGATTTAATTGCAGATATCCGGCGCCGCGGAGGCTTGCCGGATGACCTGGAAATCCCTACTTTCTATGTGTTGCCGAACAGGGATTCTCAAATCCAAAGATTGCGCGGTATTCGTCTGGGGTATGCGCATCACGGAAAAATCGGATTGCATCCGAAATTCCTCTCATTGCCTTTGGCCGTGCAGCGGGCAGTCCTGATCCATGAACTTTATGAAGTGCGCTTTGGGAATCATTGGCAGGCTACATGGCATGAATACAGTTCGTATTTCAGACGGGCCCCGTCATTAAACGATGTTGAAAAAGCAGCAAGTCCTGTCCGCATTTCCAAGGGCAAGGCATGGATTCCCAATGGGTTTATTCAAGCACAGCTTTCCTTGCAGCCGGAGGATGTTCTCAAAGCTATTCAAGAATATGAAATTCTTCCCGCGCAACAAGGCATAACCGGCGCAGTAGTTGCGGGTCCTTATTTCATTAAAGCTGCGTTTCCGCGGCGCGCGCTATTGGCGGCTGTGGCCGAACGTGTCCTCCGCCAAATAAATGTAAACGCTCCGCGCGGCGTGCTGCTTTATGCAGAGGACAGTGTTTTACACGACCTTCTGACTCAATATTTGGATCCGAGTATGCTGCCGCAAGGAGAGCCCGGATTCGTGTATGTTCAGGAAAAACTTCCGGAAACAGTTATTTCAGCGGACACCAATATGCAGCGGGTTATAGCAGGCTCTCCCGGTGTTCGTTTGAAAGGCACGCGCTGGGAAATCGAGGGAGATGTGTTGCGCCAAATCGGGCGCATCATGGCCAGCGAAGTAATGCTGGGGCATACGGATTTGTTTATTAATCCGAATTTCGGTAATCTTATGATTACCCAGGATGGCGGGCAGATCTATAAAATAGATACGGATTCGTATTTTGGCGGAACCTTGGGCGAGCTCCGGCCGGAGGGCATTATTCCGGTAATTTCAAGAATATATCAGGCTGTTTTTCGGTCTATTACCGATATTTCGGGCCTGGCGTATGTTATGGGACTCGTTAAAATGGGTTGGTCCTTGCTTATTCGCGGCCAGGTTATGAGCATGCAGGACGTTTTCGTATGGCTGGAAAAAAATAAGCAAATGGAAAGAATCAGCCGGGGAGATGTTTCGGATTTGGCCGAACAGGCTTTTTCGGGCAAGCTGCTTGAAAAAACGGAAATGTATTTTCAGGATGCCGGCCTTTTGGACCGGCCCTTTACAAAGTACGAAAGCCAGGTAATTCAACTCCAAATTTTACAAAGTTTGGAAATGTTTTTGGATTTGGATGTGAACCAGGTGACGGACGAGTTTAGCCGTCAATACGGTTCTGCGATTTTTCCTGGTGGTGTGTCTGTTGCCGCAATTCTTGAGGATCTGGAGCATAAATTTCAGGAATCGAAAAAAAATGTGGCCAAGGTTTTGGCGCAGCATGCTGCGGAAGAAGCTACGATCGCCTTGGAAGTGGCGCCAAGTATTTCAGCGGGAAAGGTGCCGCGCGTCAAATTCAATGGAAGCGGCATAGTAGGCGCTGCCCACACAGGGCACCGTGAACTCTATTTAGAAATGAAAGCCCGCTTTGGAGCCGTGGTTGACTATTTCGGGTGGGGCCGGGTTTTGCAACGCTTGGAAGCAGCCCAAACTCAAGCGGACCGGGAGGCCGTGCGTACGGCATTGCAATCATTGCTGGCAGCGGGGTTGACGCAGGAACAAATAGACCGCATGGCAGACCGGATCTTGTTGGTTTCGGTCAAGGAATCGCGCTTGGATAAAGCGGGCAGCACCCTTGGTGGCCTTATTCTCAGGCATGACGGGCAATTCAAAGTGGCTTTTCCGCGCCATCGTCTGACGGCCGCCCCCGTGGCCTTGGGCGATCTGCTGCATGAAATGATTGAGATAGAACTTATGGAAAATGGTCTGCGATCGAATGAAGCGCATTGGCAAGCTGTGCAAGTCCAGCAAACTTTTGAACAACAGGGCGTTTTGGCAGCTGCGGCGATCATCCGAACTTTGCGGGACCCGCAGCGGCTGGCACAGTTAATCCGGCAGTTGAATGATATACCGCAAGATGAGGAAGGCATGGCACCGGACTCCCTAGCCGGAGTCGTGGGTGCGTCAACATCAGACCGTGGGACAACTCCTTTGAGTGCGCGGGGGGCAGTGGAATGGACGGAACAGGAAATTCAGCGCTGGGCCAAACAATATCAGGGTTCGAAGCGTCGGGATTGGAACTCGTTGCAGTCCGCACCTGAGCGGGTACGGCGGCACGTTTTCATGCTCTGCGCCTCGGCCAAACCCGAACAAGCTGTTGCGGATTTTGCCAAGTTCCGATTGGATGAATATAAGCCCAACCAGCGTGTGGAAAGGTATCAAACCGCGCAGGTGAATATTTTGGAAGAAGCGTTTGGCGTAATTTACGGCATGCCGTTTCAACCGGTTCAAGACAGATTAAGCACGTTTAGCCAGTTGTCACAACCCATGGCCGGCTTTGAAGGCGGATATTATTACCTGGGGCAAATTAATCAAGCATTAAAGCAGGACGGCACTCCCGAAGCTTTATTGCGTGCCCTGCAAAGCAAAGGAAATCCTTTGGACTCACCGGTTTTGCGAAAATTTATTTCGGAGTTGCAGGTGGGTGATCTTCAAAAGCAGCAAAACGAAATTTTAGCTGTAGTATTCACCGCGGTTGTATATCAAATGAGCCAAGAAATACAAGCCGTATATCAGGCATTCAGCCAGGGTGTGCATGCCTGGAAAGGTCAATTGCCGGTTACCCTAAGCAATGCTTGGTTGAAAACTGCATTGTTAAGCCAGACATATACGCCGGAACGTATGTTGTTCATACCGGGAGGCGTGGCGCCAAGCACGAAAAATTCTTCTTTTCAACCCCTGCATTTGCCTGGGTCAGCCGCAATCATGGCGCTGGCAGGTGGTTTGGCGGTTGTCGCGTTTTCTATCCCCGTTCTCAATATATTCGTGGGCGGTTTTTTCCTGTGGAGCCTGGTGAAGACCGGATGGGTGCTTATCCAACTGGCGAAGCAGCACGGCGTACGGATGTTTGCGCACTTGGGTGATCCTGTGGGCGCATATAACCCGCAATTGGGCGCTATGGTCAATCCGGCCAAGCCCAATGAAGTCATTTCCGAAGTTCCATTATTAGTGCGGGCGCACGATCAGTATGCTCATCGTTGGACACAGACCATAGTGGATTGGATATTGAGCGCGTTTGGCAAGTCGCTGGCAACTTACGCGCAAGCGGCGCAAACTGCCCAGGCGGCAGGCAAGCGCGCGCCGCTGGGATATACGATCTGGAACGGTTTAGTCAGTGAAGTGTTGGCGCACGGAATGGATATGTTTGCCGCGTCAATCATCTGGGCCAAGGATGTTTTCAACGTAAATAGGTTGCGGAAATTTTTCAATTTGAATTTTTTACGTCTGCCGATGATTGTAACCTTTTTGTTGCTGATTATATCACCGGCGGTTTTGGCCCATCCCAATACTGGAGAATTTCTCCCTGCGGCCGGGCATGAAAAAACGCGCATCCTGGAAAAAACCGGCGAAATCCAAGAATTTATCCGGGAAAAAGCCGGTTTCCAACCTACTGAATTCATCCGCCAAAAATTTTCCGAAGGTGTACAGGTGATTACGCTGGGGGAAATTCATTATGACCGGGCCAGTAAGGCACAAGCGGTCAATATCATTGAAAACACACCTGTGACGCATTTGGTCATCGAACTTAATGAAAGCGCGCGGCCGGCGTTGGACCATTATATTCAAACCGGGGAGGCCATGCCGCTTAAACAGGCCATTTTCCGGCATTATAAATCCATTTGCGATGTTGATGGGCTGGCTGAGGTCATTAGTGCGGGAGTTAAAAAAGGCATTCCCATTATTTTTCCGGATCCCAGGGGAGACGGGGGCAACTACCGCGTTGTGCCGAATTGGGATATCACAGATGAAGTAATGGCTGGAAAAGTAGCGGACATCGTTAAGCAAAATTCACAGGCGAAAATTTTGGTTTACATGGGAATAAATCATTCGGGTTTAAAAGTGCGGCCGGACGGAAAACCGAATATGGGGAGTTTGCTGCGCAACCGGGAGGATTTTAAAAGTTTAACCGTCGTTTTTTCTACGCTCAATAAAAGTGCCTTTGGATATTTTATGAATCCAATTAAAACGGCTGTGGAGGACAGCTCCCTAGCCCGACAAGCATTTGTGCTGACCAAAGAAGCTTTGGATAGCTACCCAAATCCAATGGAAATCAGAGAACTGAAAACAGAAGCGGACGCGCATATTTTCCTGCCGGATCAGGGAGCGAAAATTTTTAATTCTGAAGAAGCAGTTGCCCAAGGGAAAGCATCCACGCCCGGCAGGCTGCACGTCTCGCCGCTGCGTATGTTGCTGGCAGGACTTGGTGCGTTGGTGGTGGGAATGATTTTGACTTCTTTCGGGTCGCCGGATTTGATACTGAATCCCGCCTTGGGATGGGGGATTTTCAGCGGCCTGGGTTTGGTTTTAAATTATTTTCCGCGATTGTTTTATGTTTTTCGCTTATTCGCGGGTAAAAATATGTTTTTGGATCCAAGCATGGCTGAAGAGCAAATTGAATCCGTGCTTTCGGAAGTGGAGCGGATTTCCAAGCTGCCGGTGGGTTATACCCGTCCGGCCATTGGCGTTTTGTCTCCGTCCGTGAGTTGGAAACAGTTTTGGAAGGGGATTCTGATCGGCCAGGCGGACCGCCGCAAGGGACGGATTGAACTGGATGCACGTTTTTTAAATTTGCCGCGGGTGGTTCAAGTGGCGGTTTTGAAACACGAATTATATGAACTGAATTACTCCAGCCACTGGCGTGCGACGCTGGCGGAGTATGGAACCTATTTTTCCCTCCCCGCTTTAGGAGATAATGGGCTGCGCGCCTTACTGTTGCGCTTCCGCCGGATTGAGCCCGTTGCTGCACAACCCGTGCGCGTTACCCTGGACGCAGCTGCGGCCGAGCTTCGTCTTTACCCGCAAGCACTGCTCCACAGCCCGGACCTGGCCGCGCATTTGGATGCGTTTGACCGGGAGCATTTTGAGTTTGTGGAAACCGATGCCCAAACGCACCTGGGCTATTGGCGCTCCCGCGACTTTGGGCGCCAGGACCGGCGCGAGCCGGAGCTCATCCTGGGTTCTTGGCAGGACCTCGAAAAGGGCCTGCCTCACAATCATCAAAAAATGAAAACACATGTGGTGGAGCGCTTCCGGCGCCCGGACGGTAAAATCGTTAGTTTCTATTATTACGATGATCATGCTTATGCCGTGCCTTATGCCCAGGAAGCCGTGGCCCGGGGTGAACTGCCTGCCAGCGGCAATACGCAGCTTTTTCTCGACGAACATTTTGATTTTGAAGGTAAAGTGACAGATGCCAGTTTCCCCCGGGAAATTGAGTCTCTAGGCAAGCCGCACTCCCTGTACGAATGGTTTCAGGGCGTGAAAAAATATATTTTTATGAACAATCTTAATTGGATCCTGGCCTCGGCAGGTCTCATCAAACGGCATATTTGGGTGTTTGATTCCCGCTCCCGGTATTTTGAATCCCAGGGTCTGAGTGGTGAAGCGCAAGTTACGGAAAAACAAGTGCATGCGCATGTGCTGCAACACATTAAGGTGGGTTTGGATAAATATTTTGCCTATGCCGGCCGGCCGCAGCATCAGGACGCATATATTAATGTGGACTCTGACGTGGTGGGGGACAGGCTGGGGGTCGGCGACGAGCATTACCCGGCCCGCATGGATGCCCGCACGGCCCTGCGACTGCTGGCGGATTTCTGTCTGCGCCTCTCCTTGGAAGACCATGTGCTCCCGAGTACCTTTCAGGCCAGCACCACCGCAGATATCACCACCTACGGCGACGTGGAGATCGTGAAGTTCCTGGCGCGAGTAGCCCCAGTGCTGATGCTGGGTTCCGGCAAGTGGAACCAACAGGATTTGGAACACATGATCGCCGAAGCTGTGGCCGGGCATGAACAGCACGTGCAAGTCAATCCCGAGAAGGAAGCACCAGTGGCGGGCGAAACACGCACTTGGGACACAGTGCAACTGCAAAGTGCCGTAAGCGGTAAATCCATACCGGTTAAAGTAGTTGATGTGATGCAGGAAGGCGCGGCCGTGGTCGCGGTTCAAGATTCGGTTATGAATGTGATGCGGGACAAAGTGGCCGCGTGGCTGGCGGGGGTACAGAGGAATCTAACGCAACTTCGCCAGGCTGGGATGGAGATCGCGGTTTTTCCGGAAAGATACTTGGCCACGCAAAATCCGGAAGAATTTGAACGCGCGCTTGGTGAGCTCCAGACACAAGCGGACCGGGATAAAATAAATATCATTATGGGCACCCGGTTGTTGCTGGGGGATACACCGGTGGATGGGATTTTAGTGATTCGGCCGGGAGTCGGGCCGGTTATTTTACGCGATTTGTTGACTGGCAATATATTCCGGGAAAGCGGGAAACTCGTCGGGTTTGACAGTAAACCCGAGGTGCAGGAGCAACTCAAGGCGTATCCGGGTATCCAGCGCGCTTTGGATGGCGGATTGACTGTGTTGCAAAATATTGTGGAAATGGAATTGGGCGGGCGCCCGGTCCGGGTGCATGCGACATTATGCGCCGACGCCCGTCAAGCCAAGTCTTTCCAGGGAATGCCGGGAGATATTGATCTATCCGTCAATGTCGCCAGCATGCGCTCGGCGGATGTGGATCTATATATTCGGAATATCCGGCAAGGTGTCTCGGCGAATACCTGGGTTTTGGTGGTGAATACAGGGCGGGCGAGTGATGTTTACGGGGGGAATACGACTTTGTCGCCGCGCGGAGACGCGGATGTGACGCATAGACTCGATACAGCTTCCTATGAGCATGGGGCGTTGGTTTTTGCTTTGGGTGATCAGAAGACACAGATACGGAAGGAAGCAGTGCAACGGGAATTGGAACGCTTGCGCAATCTGTTGCCTGAAGGCGTGAACGAACCGGTGAAGGGATTGCGTTTCTGGCCCTTGCGGCTGCTGCAAAACGGATTGCAGATTGTATTGTTTGGGAATGAAGTGCAAACTTTGGCCAATATGCGCGGCCTGGTTAAAGGTTTGGCGGTTGTGGTGTTGGTGGGCGTGAGCCTGTTGGCCGGAGCCGTGACGGTGTTTGCCGACAGTGTAGTAAGTGTGAAAGTGTCGGATGATAATCCGCGCTTGGAAGCCATGAAGAGTTTACTGGTAGTGCCGGATGCCACCGCAGCTAAAGAATACGGAATCAAAGGTTTGAGGTTCTGCGGTTTGTCGGAACAAGGCGGACTATTGAAAAGAATCTTCAAAGGCATGCTGTTCGGAGCGTACACGGAAGGCAGCCAAAGCACGGCGGATCAAGGCGCGTGGGCCACGGTGTACGTGCCGGATGTTCTGCTGGCAGCTGTAAGCAATCCGGCACCGGTCGTTGACGGAACCATCCAAGCCAGTCTGGCGCGTTTGAATTATCAGGTGAAAGCCTTTTTGTTCGGCGTGATCGCCGGGCAGCAGGCGAATAAACACTATGCAGGCATCCGGGAACAGCAATACCAAGCGGATGTTGAAACCAACGCGGCCGAAGTCAAGAATTTGCAGGGTGGCATCAGCCATGATGAATGGTTGAAGCAAAACTTGGGCAAAGTAGGCGTCAATGGAGCGGAGGTACTGGAATTGGCCGCCGGATACCTGCAAGAAGTGGAAAGCGAACTCAAGCAAGGCGCGGATGTAAGTTTGGAAAGCTTGAACGGCGTATTGTCCAAGCAAGTGGACCAAGGCGCGGATGCGCGGTTGCAGGAAATGAGAAGCGGTTTGGAAAGCGCGGCCGTGAAAACCGGAAGCGTGGCCGAGTTGGTGAAGCAAGTGGCGCAGGAAAGCGGGCAGTTTGTGGGCACGAAACAAACCGTGGTAGGCGCCGGGTTGCTGAAGCTGATGTCCGGCCAAAACGTGGCGGGAAGTGCGCAACGCGGGGTGGAAAGCGCAGGGCTGCAAGTAGGACAAGAAGTAAATGTGATGGGCATGAAGTCGTACGCCCATATCAAAAATCGCGTGAGTGCTGCAAGAAGCGAACTGGAAAAACAAGGGAAAGCGGCGGGGCTGATTGCCAGACTGCGACTGTTGGAAAGCGTGCTGGAAGCCGGAGCGCGTGTGAATGCCGGAGAGAGCAGCCCGCTGTCTGCGGAAATAGGCGCAGCGTTGTTGGGAGAAGTGAACCATCAGGCCAGGACCACAGTAGCCGGTGTGCGTGAAATGGCCAAAGATTTGACGGAAAACACGCATGCGGTGGTAACCGGGAAAGTGGCCACGGAAAAAGTCGGGGATGTGGCGTATGCGCGGAGCGTGGTGTACGAAGTAGTGGCTCCGAGCAAGCAGAAACTGACCCTGGAAGCGCTGCAGGGCACCACGTTGCCAAAGGGCGTGCAAGCCGCGTGAATACACCGGCGAACGTGCTGAAGCCTTAAAAGCACCGCAAGCGAAGTTCTACAGCGGCGTGGCGCAACTGATTGGCACTGAAAAGATGTGGCAGGGAGCGGATGCGCTTGGGTACCTGCAGAGTAAAGTGTCGGAGCTGGGCGAATCGAAGGTGAAGCAATTGCTGAGTGTTGAGAAAAGCCCACTGGTGCAAGCCTATTTGAAGTACGCCGGGAAACCGGAAAGTCGGCGGCTGAACCAAGGGTTCATGAAATCAATCGTGAGGGTATTGAAGGCGCAAACACGGCTGGCGGATGAGCTGGAAGCTTCTGGGAAGGTAGCGGAAGCAGCGCAAGCCAGGATCGAGGCGGAGAAGTCGGTGCTGGCATTTAGTGAATTGATGGGGAACATGAAGGTGATGAATGCGCAAGCGCTGGGAAACTGGGAGAAAGCGTCGGTGGGCGCTGGGCGAGTGATCTGGGTGCCCAGAGCGCTGCTGGTGTCCGGAGGAGCTGGAACGTTTGGCGTGTACGCGGATACGGCGAACAAGTTCCCGGTGAAGCTGGATTTGGAGAAATTGGAACGCCACCGCCGTTCGTTGTTTAAGAGTACGGCTCAGGCAGCGTAGCTATATATAAAGCTATTAAGTAAGTGATTTGTTACGATATTGTATTTATATGGTGTTTTCGAGTTTTGTATTTTGAAATGTTTTAAGTATATAAAAATAGGCTTGTGTTCAAAAAAAACTCTGATATACTTGGGGTTATTCATGTTGTTTTCGTATCCAATCTACAGTATTTCAATTGATGGAAATATTTGTAATTTATTTTTGAGTATAGTGTCTAACAGGAGTCTGGAAAATTTTTATAAATCATTGCGAACGGCCAAAGGAGCGCGGTAATCTGATTTTACCCGTATTAAATTGGGCTTGTTTTGTCGCGCAAAGACTAGCAGTTGTTAGGTAAGGTCAGGCTTGAATTGGTCTGAAAATAAAAAAAGGGAATTTAACATGAAAAAGGGTTATAATTAAAATAATGAAAAGCGTTTGGATGTCATTGGCTGTGCTTTTGGGGTTGATGGAAACCGTTTGGGGGCAAGTTTCTTTTTCTCCGGAAATGTTGATTTTATCTTTGCAAAAGGGACAAAACCATACCGCGGAAATAGAAGTTACCAATAATCAGGATACAGCTAAAGATGTGACTTTTAAGCTTGAATACCGGAAGCCGGGACCGTTAACAGAAACTTTGGCAAACTGGTGTTCCGTTGAACCGGCCAAGATTAGATTAGAGCCGAAAGCCCATCAACGTATAATTGTTATTTTAAAGTGCGGGAGCGATGCCCAGGGGGAATGCGTTCTTTCGTTGTTTGCCGGGGAAAAGGTAAATGCGCCGATTTCATTAAACGTGCGGATGGGCATGCCGATTATTATCCGGTTTAACAACGAGCGCCGGGCCTCGGGTGAAATTACGAGCGTGGAATCCAAACTCATGCCCGATGGACTTTTGGTAGTGAATGTTCAGGTTATAAACCAGGGTGTTTTGCATTTGGCTCCGTTTGGTCTGGCGTGGGTGAACGACAGCCAAGGCAAACGCGTATGGCAAATGGATATTAGAAGCGAACAACCTGTGTTTCCCAAGGATATCCTGTCCATGAGCGCGCACGGGTCTGCGCCGATTTTTCCAGGTGTGGGTGAATTGCATGTGCGAATATTCTGGGATACGCTGTATGGGAACCAAGCCGTGGGTGTGCCCAAAAGTTCTGAGAAAATGGTACCGTTTAATGCGGCCCGTATGAATTGATGGAGTTAATACAACATGCGCGTTAATTACAGGAAAATTTTACTTTTGGCCGCTTTGTTCTGGGTTTATACAGTTTGCCCGGTGCAGGCTTCATTTGTGACTATAGATGCTTTTAGTCTGACCATTCCTGCTTATACCTTTAACGGCAGTTTATCCTTACCCAAAATGAACCGCAATCAGGGTTTGACCCTGATGCCTTTTTATTTACAACTTAATTTTTCCGGGAACCAGAATATGAATTGGGGCATTGAGTTGTACTCGGATAATCGCCAGCGTTTGACCAGCACGGCCAATGCAACCCCGGATGGCTTGTATCGCGGTCTGCGCGGGTACACGACTCCGGCGGAAAAAATCCCCCTCTATTGGCAAGTCTATCCAACCGATCTGGGTGTTATCTCCACTTGGAGCACACCTCAATCCGTAACCGTCGTTGCGGGTGGGTTGGGGTTTTACGACAATACGCTGCGGTATTGGGGCACGGTCTATGATCGTTCGGATGTCGACCGTATTCCCACATGGGATGCGGAACGTAATGATCGCGTGGTGGCCAGTGTCAGCGGGCTGGGCACTTATCCCTTGCCTGGCCGTTTAATACAAGGAACCAATGCGTTTCTTTATTTTGCCGCGGATTTGCGCGGTGTGCTTTCGACTCAGGATTTTGTGGGTCAAATGGTCATGGATTTTTTCCATTATCCCTTTGATTTCAACAAAGGATGTTATGTTACGCCTAATCCGGTTAAACCGGTGTTGGGGCAGAGGGCTTATTTTAATTTTTACACCAATTCGCCCGATTCCAAGATTCGCATTAAAATTTATGATCCCACGGGATATCCGATCGTGACGTTGGATAATACCCGTTACTGGGATTGCCGCAATTCCAACGGACATTGGGTGGAGGGCGGCTTATACTTGTATCAAATTGAAGTGGAAGGGCATTTCATTTCAGGGACCATGGTGGTTATTAAATGATGGTGCGCTTCAGGGTAAACATATTGAGAGGAATAGGGCTGGCCTTGGCCATGGGGCTGATGGTCTCTTCGGCCATGGGCTATTTTTTTGATTATGGCGCTGGTGTGCGTCCGGCCGGTTTGGGGCGTGCGTTTGTGGCCGTGGCCGACGACGTCAATACCATCAATTGGAACCCCGCGGGCTTGGCTGCCATGCGGCGTTATGAAATCACCACCATGTACGCGAATTTATTTTGGGGTTTTGAAGGCCGTTTGTTCACTGGTCAGCGTGATGCGCTTAGTTATAATTATGTGGCCGCGTCCGTCCCGGTTAATCCGGAGATTGGATATTTCGGCACTTCTTGGTCCCAATTTAATTCTGAATTATATCATGAAAATACTTTTAATTTTGCGTATGCCAGGACGCTGAATTATCTAACCAAAACCATTCACGTAGGCGGTAATTTTAAAATTTTGAATTGGAATGTTCCGGGCAACGATTATACCGAACCCCTGTCGAAAACCGGAGTTACGGCTGATTTGGCGTTGTTGTATCCCTTGCGCCGGCAGTTTGTCGCGGGCCTGTGTGTGGAAAATATCATACCTGCTGATGTAGGGGTGACTACTTATGAAGAGGTTCCGCGCAATTTTCGGGCTGGTCTTTCCTGGAGTCAGGATCTTACATCTTTAAAAACAGCTTTGGACAGCGTATTGCTGTCCACCGAATGGGCCAATCGCAGTTATGCGCAAAACACGAATACGTTCCGTTTTGGCGCCGAGAGTTGGTTTTTTCAGGGCTTGGCGGCCGCGCGCTTGGGATTAAACTCGACGGAATTTACAGTAGGGTTAACCGGACGCTATGCCTTCCCGCAGCTGAACATGACGCAGTTGCAATTTGATTATGCTTTTGCGCTGCCTTCTTATGTAGAAAAAACAAAAACCTACGGGACGCATCGTTTTTCGCTGACTGCCAGTTGGGGCCAGCAGGCGACGCCTACCAAGGTCATTGTGCTTCCTCCAAAACCGCAAACCTTGGTTATTACAGCCGAAGAAAATATGGCAGCCCAGCGAGAGCAGGAATTAAGCCGGGCGCGCTCCCGGGAAGAAACCAAACTTAAGGAAATGTTGAGCAAACTGCAGGATGACATTGAGCGGGCTAAGAACGAAATTAACCGCGTGAATGAATTAATCAAACTGGGCCAAGCCCCGGCCATTCAATTCAAACCCGGGAAAGCCATTTTAATGAAAGAATCTTTTACGACTTTGGACCGCTTTGGTTCGGTGTTGGAACAGTACCCGGCCATTAAGGTTAAAATTGAAGGCCATACCGATGCGCAAGGAAAATCCAAAGCGAATTTGAAGCTTTCGCAAACCCGCGTTGAGGCCGTGAAAGAACATTTAAAAGGCCGGTTTAAGTTTAATCCGGATAATTTAATTCCCATAGGTTATGGCGACACGCGTCCCGTGGCCAGCAATAAGACACCCGAGGGCCAAGCCGCCAATCGCCGGGTGGAATTGAAAGTGTTGATACCCTCGGGTTTGGAGGCATCCAAAGACACTGCGGCTCCGGAAGCTGCTCCTGCGGTTTCCAAAACCGAGCCGGTTAAACCCGAGGATATTGTCCGGTACGAAGATCTTGAAAAACAGAAGGAAAAAGTCAAGGTTTATGAAATGCAGATGAATTCAAAAGACGTTGAGGAAATGTTCAACCAACAGCATCTCCGGAAAGAGAACAAACCCACAGTGAAATGATCCGTCCGGATTCGGCAACCGAATGATCAAGGAATTCATCGACTCAAGCCAATTAAAATATGGTAGTTCGGACGAAACTGCGGTAAGGCACCATGGCGTCTGTCGTAATGACTAGGGATTGGAGTAATTCGTTGATTTCCCGGCACAATCGATTCACGGTAATTGGAATACTGGTTGCGTGTTTGCTCGGCACGGGAGGAATTCCCGCAGCCTGGGCGCAAACGACTTTGGCCGCCGAAACCTGGCAAAATGCCATTCATGCCTATTTATCTAAAAATTATCCCCAAAGCATTCAAAGTCTGAATCAATACCTGACCCAGGAAGCGGACCGCGAGCATCAGCTGGCCGCCAAATTTTTTTTGGCGGAAAATTACCGGCTCGCAGGTTCGGCGGAGATTGCCCGCCCCTTGTATCATGGATTGGCGGCGTCGGCTCCTAAGGGTCCCTTGAAAGTCAGCGCTTATTTTCGTGAAGCCGAGTTGGCGTACAACCGGGGGGATTATGCTCAAGCCGCGGATATCCTGAATGATTTGACCCGCGATTCGCAGGCTGATTTTTTATTTCCGCAGATCCGTCTGGCACTGGTAAAAACCAATTTGAAATTACAACGCCTCAACGAAGCCCGGCAGATGTTCACCAATCTGCTGGCAGCCTACCCGCGCGCCTTGCTGGACCCGGATATCAAATTTTTATTCGGCATCATGAAGGAATATCAGGGCCAAACATTCGATGCCCTAAAACTGTACGAAGAACTCAGCGATGATCCTTTGGCTCAGTTGTTCGCGGGTTCGATTTTGGAAACGCAGGGACGTTTTCTCACGGCAATTGAAGCCTATAATCAAGCGCTGGAAAAAGCGCGTCAAGATTCGCATAAGCTGATGGCAGGTTATTTTAAAATCCGGGCATTTTATAAATCCGGAGATTATTTGTCGGCAGGGAAGCTGAGTGAACAGTACCTGGCGAAGTATCCGCAAAGTCCTTTTGCACCCAAAGCAGCCTTGATCCGGCTGTTGGTGTGGCTGTCGCAAGCACGCTTTGACGGGGTTTTAGACGGATATCCGAAATTGAAGCCGCTTCTGGAACGCTTACCGGAAAATGACCGTGCTTTGGTGCAAAGTGTATTGGCGGAAGCCGCCTTGAACCTGAACCGCCTGGCCGAAGCGGCCAATGCCTATTCCAGTGCTTTGGAATTGCGCTCAGCCTACCGCTCCGAGTGGCTGTTGAAATTAGCGTATGTGCATTCGATGTTAAGCAATTGGGAGCAGGCGTCTAAAACCTTAAATGAATATTTTCAAAAGACCGGGCATCCGGATAGTCTTGCGCATGTTTTGGCAGTACGGGCGTATCTGCAGGCGGGGCGGGAAACGCTGGCTTTTCGTTCGGTGCGCGTGCTGGTGGAATCGAAAGATCCGTTGGCCGAGTTGGCTTTGTACTTATTGGCGGAATTCTACATGAACCGGCAAGATGTCCAAACGTTGGTGGGACAATGGGCTTTGTTGGAAAAAGATATCGCCAACCGGGAACCGGCTTTGGAATACCGCGAAACCGCGGCTTGGGTGCGGCTGCTTATGGCGGAAGCGTATTACCATCAAGCCAGTTATACGGCCGCGCGTGAATATTATCACAAGGCGTTGAATTTTTATCCTCGCGGTAAAGTTGAAATTTATGTTTGGGCGGGTTTGGTTTGGTGCGGTTTTCAATTGCAGGACTATGCCTCGGTGCTGACGCAAAGCGAGCGTTTGTTAAAAAGTAAAAATGTTCCCGAATATATGCAAAATGAAATTGCCTTGCTCCGGGCGCATGCGTTTTTCAACCAACAGCAATATCCCGAGGCCATCCATGCGTATCAATTATGGCTTACCTCCGCGGGGGATCATGCCGAGGCCGCGAGGGTTTTGTTTCAAATCGCTTGGGCGCATTATTTGAATAAAGCTTATTTGGATGCCGTGGAAACCTGGAAAGACTTGGTGCGGAAATATCCGCAAGCGCCCGAGACCAGCCAAGCCTTGGCCTGGATGGCGGATACTTATTTTCAGGGCGGTGAAAATACCCAGGCTAGGAATGTTTATGACGATCTGCTGAAACGTTTCCCGGATTCCAAAGACCGCAAGGCGTATGAATTGCGCATTGCCCAAACGTATTACAATGAACAAAAAGACGAGGATGCCATCCCGCGGTTTATGCGGATTTTGCAAACTTATCCCGAAACGGATGAAGCCAAAGAGGCTAAAAATGCCATTGAATCCGCGTCTTACCGGATTGCCGACCGGTTAAACAGCATTCCGGTTTTTCACGAATTTATTTTAAAATTCCCGGGTTCCAATTTGGCTGAAGATATTCAGTACCGCATCGGGGAAGCGTACTATCAAAAAGAAAAATACGCGGAAGGGGTCCATGAGTTTTTGCAATTTGTATTAACCTATACCAAAAGCCCGCGGACCCCCAATGCGCAATATTATCTGGCTGTTTGTCAGGAGCAGTTGGGGAACTCTTTAAACGCCGCCCAACAGACCGAGGCTTTCTTGAAGAACTATCCGCAGCACGAGTTGGCTCCCGAAATGATGTTACGTTTGGCCTCCACTGAATTTCAATTGGAGCGTTACCCGGCCGCGGCCGAACATTTTGCGGCTTGTGCCGAGCAATATGCGTTGAAGGAATATCAGCCCCGCGCTTGGTATAACGCAGCAGTGACTTATGAAAAAATCCAGTTGCCCGCCAAAGCAATTGAATATTATACCAAGTTGACCCAGACCTATCCCAAAGATTCCAACGCGGACCTTAGTCTTTCCCGGCTGGTTTTGATGCAGGCAGCTGAAAAAAACAGCGCCGGGACCGAGGCGGCATTGCGGAAATTGGAAACCGGCAAGGATCAGGAGTTGGTTTTAAAAACGTGGCTCGGATTGGCCGGTATGTACCAGGAACAGGGAGATAACGAGAAGCGTGAAGCGGTTTTGAAACGCCTGATGGAAAAGGGCGACCCCAAACAAGAAGAATATTCCCTGGCGTTGGTGGACTTGGCCTCGGTGTACGAACAAGCCAAAAAATGGGCTTCGGCCGTGGAAGTTTATCAACGCCTGATGAAAGTTACCCGCCAACCCAAGTGGCGGGATGCGGCTCAGAAAAGAATTAAATTGCTGCAACGGATTTTGCAGAGTCAGTCGAAGGGATAGAATATGCACCGGCATGCAAAGCAATTGAGGGGCATTATGATAACCGCAGTGGTGGGTTGCGCATTTTTAAGCCCAGGGGTTTGGGCTGACGTGACGCCGACAGCCCAGGATTTTTCCGCGGCTGGGAAAAATCGCGCGGTTATTCAGACCGAGCGCAAACTTTTATTCGCCCGGTTGGATGTCAGTTTTCAAATCGGCGCATTGGCTAAAAAGCAAGAAGGCACAAAATCGCCTTCCGAAGCGCGGTATTTGTACCAGGAAGTGGATCCCGTTCCTTTGGCGAGTTACAAAGTTTACACGCCCTGGGCAAGTTATTTCAAACAATCCATGGTGTTCGTGCTCGGGCATTTGGATTCCAGCCGCCTGAAAATTGCCCGCTGGTCGGTGACCGTGAGGGATACAACGGGTAAGGAAGTGAAAACCTTCAGCGGCGTGGGCAATCCTCCCGAGGCATTTGCGTGGAACGGGCGTGACTCGCAATACAATCCCGTAACAGCCGGGCAAGCGTATATCCCGGAATTGACCTTGGAGGATTATTATGGCGCCCGGGTTAATTTGCCGCAAAAAATGTTTTATTTGGACCAATTTATGTGGGAAGAGCCGCTGAAGATGGCGTTGACGTTTATGCAGGATTCCGTATTTGATGCGAAGCGCAATCGTTTTTCCAAACTGGGTCAGCAAGTTGTCCAGGAAGTTTCCAATTTGGTCAATCAACAGGATGCGTGGGTTCTGGAAATTGAATGCACCGGGCCGGATCAGGATCTTTCCGGCGAACGGGCCCAGGCTTTAAAAACGTATTTTTCACGGGAAAATTTGCGTTTGAAAAATATTCGTATAAAAAATGCTCCCGCAACAGGCGAAGCTATGGTAAAAATAACAGCATTGAAGCCCGGCGCTCAGCAGGCGGGTGCAAAAACCGGGCAGCCTTAAGGCGGGGAAAAGCAGCGTTTTGGAAAACAATTGTCATTTCGAGCGAAGCGAGAAATCTAATTCATGTGTTGCGTTCAGATTTCTCGTCGCTGAAGCTCCTCGAAATGACAGCATGCATTAAAAACGCAGCTGTAGTCTAATCACTCTTGGAGGAAATACAATGATGGATGTCAAATGGATGGCCTTGCTGGTATCAAGCCCAACCCTGGTGGTGCTGCTGTTTTGTTCGGTATTGTCGGTGGTGTTTATTTTGGAACGGGCCATTTATTATTGGCGCAATTTAACCGACAGCGATAAGTTCATCAAACAATTAAAACCTTTGCTGGAAAAAAAGAATATCGCCGGGGCCATTGAATTTTGCGATAAGCAACGCGGACCCATGGGCAGGATTGTGAAAGCTACGTTGGAAAATTATAAGGAATCCTTGGAGAGTTTGACCAGTTTGCTTTCCAGTTTGATTAAAAAAGAGGAAGTCCAGTTGGAACGCTTTCTGGGCATTTTGGGTACCCTGGGGAATACGTCGCCGTTTATCGGACTGCTCGGCACGGTCATTGGCATTATCAAAGCCTTTCAGTCCCTTTCGGCAGCCGGTTCCGGGGGCCCCAATGTGGTGGCCGCGGGTATTGCCGAGGCGTTGGTGGCCACGGCGGCCGGTTTGGTGGTGGCTATTCCGGCGGTTATTTTTTACAACTACTATGTTTCGCGGGTGCGTCAAACCATCACGGACATCGAAGCCTCGGTTGAGCAAATTTTGTTCATGTTGAAACGGTAGGGGAATTTGTCATGGCTATGATGCTGGACAATAAAAAACCGATCGTCACCATCAATATGACGCCTTTGGTGGACGTCAGCCTGGTGTTGGTGGTTATTTTCATGGCCACCGCCCCTATGTTTTTACAGAGCGGGATCATTGTCACTTCCGGGGAAAAGAAAACCGTGGATGTCCAATCCACGAGCACCCAAAAAGATAACATCATTATAAAATTGGAAAACTCAGAAATTCGTCTAAACCAGCAAGTGGTCAAGGAAGAGGAACTTCCCCAACTGCTGAGGAGCATGTTGCAGACATCGCAGCAAAAGCGGGTTATTGTTAATCCCGACCGGGAAATCCGGCATGGGCAAGTGGTGAAAATCATGGACATCGCCAAGCAAGCCGGAGCGGAAAATTTGGTGATTTTAGGCAAATCTCAGGCCGAGAGTGCAGCGCCCGCTCAGCCCTAAGCGTTTAGGTAATGTTCGTCACCCCGGTGAAAACCGGGGTCCAGAAAACTTTGAAATTTATATTCCTGGATACCGGCTTCCGCCGGTATGACGGCAAAACAATAGCCCGGAAAGTATTGGAGCTTATTATGCTGAAAAGCAAAATGCGCAGTGAAAATCCCAAAGCCCTGTTAACCGACATTAATGTCACCCCTTTGGTGGATGTGTGTTTGGTGTTGGTAATCATTTTCATGGTGACGACAGCCATGTTTTTGCAGCCGCCGTTTGAAATTAAACTGCCCAAGGCCCACACGGCAGAGCAAACCAAGGAAGAAAATTTATTTGTGGCCATTTCACCGGACGGGCAGTTGGCGGTCAATGAAACCAAGGTGAGTTTACCGGAGTTTAAGGATTTGATCCGCGAAAAGCTCCGCCGCAGCCGGAATAAATTAGTGGTTATTCGCGCCGATGAAAATTCGAAAAGCGGAGCCGTGATTGATGCTTTGAATTTCATCAAACAGGCCGGTGCCCGGCGTATAACGTTCGGCACTGAATCCAAAACGGAGTAACCCATGTTTTTTTTGGACCGCCCGAATGGACGTTTGCAGATAACCCTTATAGGTTCTTTGGTTTTACATGCTGTTTTATTGAGCATGTTCGGTTCGGGGAAAATAGGCCCTACTTCTCAGAAATTGAAACTCACCGAAGTCGAATATATGGAAGAAGCTCCCAAACCCACGGAAATTGAAAAATTAATGAATAAATTAACCGCCCCAGTCAAACCGCTCCCGCCGCCGACCAAGGCGGAATCCATTGACGCGGCCATGGCGGAATTGGAAAAGACCTCGTTTAAGAAAGTGGTGGGTGTTCATGCATTGCCGGCCCAGGATATGGTTACGGAAGCCGACTTGACGCATTTGGCGGCTTTGCCGAAGCTTAAACTTGAAAAAGCTCCAGCACCCAATCTCGCTCCCATGCCCATAAAAAAGATCAATCTGGTGCATGCCGAAGTTTCGCCCCTTCAGGAACTCGACACCAAGGTGGTTCCCGATGAGTTGCCGCCTGCGGACTTTGGGCCGGACATTTCCCGCCGCGGATTTCAACAGCCCGAGTTGATCATTAAAAAAGTCAAGTCTGAGCGTAAACAAGTCACTAATGTTGATGCGGCCAAACACTTGAGTTTAAGCCGGGATACCTTGATTTCTGGTGAAGTGAAAAATCGTGAAATTTTGCACCGCGAAAAACCGGCAATGCCCCGTTGGTTGGAAGAAAAAGGTGTTGAAGCCGAAGTGATTATCAGTTTTGTGGTGAATCCGGACGGAGAAGTGGGGGATCGTTTGTTTGTGGAAAAAACCTCCGGCTACGCGGAATTGGACAAGCTGGCCATTGAAGCGTTGAAGAAATATGTTTTTGCCCCTTTGCCCTTAAACGTCAAACAGGCGGAACAAAAGGGTTCCATTATCATCCGCTTTACTTTCCGGCAATGAAAATGTATTTTTCTTGACTTCGGTTATTTGATGGGCAAATATAGGCTTTAATCTGTTTTTACCTACAGATAAAAGGAGAAGGAATCATGAAGCGGCTAAAGATGAGCTTAACTGGCTTGATGATACTGGGATTAGTCGGGATTGCACAGGCTGTACAGGCGAAAATTTTATATCAGGAAGATTATAGCAATTGGCGCGATGAGGGTACTAATCCTGGGTTTAATGCCTTCAAAGAAGTTGATAAAGGTATGATGACAATTAAAACCAACACGGAAAATAATTTCGGAAAAATAATGTCGGCTGAAAATGGCATTTCTGTAAACATAGATGAAAATACAATCATTTCTTTTAGGTTGTTGGCAGATATTCCTAAAGGCGATATCAAGGTCAATTTGATGACCAATTCTGAACCGTATGATTCACACGAACTTTTTAAGGCGTATAAAGCCGGTGAATATTCCGCTAAGATTGCAGGCAAGACTCCCTGGAGCGGTAAACATTCCTTTTGGATTGAAATTTGGCTTGAAGGTTTTGAGCGCGTAGCGAAAATTTCGGATTTGAAAATTTCCGATGGCGTAAAAGATGAATCAAGCGCAGTGAAAAAAGTTGTAAGCACAGCTGCAAAGAAAAAATAACTGCGGAATAATTTAAAATACGCTAAAATAAGCACAGGTGACATGGGATGATGCGGCAACTGTTTATGATGGCAATGCTTGTTGGCGTGATTAACCCCTGCGTGTGGGCCGGGGAAGCGACGGATTATTTTAGGGCCCAAGCCGATCGCGCCACGGCCAACCTGGGTGATACCGTTTTGTATACGGTTGAAGTCATGGTGGCCAGTGCCCAACAAACCACGCCGGATATTGTTTTACCTGATTTGCTCGGATCCTTCCAAGTTCAGGACAGCATAACCCGTTCTTCCATCAATATATTAAACGGCCGGACTTACGTCGTCAATTTTAAGGAATTGCCCCTCATTGCCAACCATACAGGGGTTATTACCATTCCACCTGCGAAAGTTCAGTGGCTCGATCCTCAATCACGCCAGCGTGTAACCAAGGAAACCAATGAGGTAGTCATTCAAATTAATGAAGCCTCGGGCGTGACGGCGTTACCCACGCCCACTCCGGAAATCGGGGTTTTGCGTCCCAATAAACATTTTGCCCATATTTCCTTAAATCAATGGTTGCCGATTTTGGTAGGTAGTGTATTGATCGGCGCTGTAATATTTGGGGTTTGGTATTGGCGTCACCGGCCTGTCCCGCAACCCGTAGCGCCATCCGAGCCGGTGGATCCCCGGACTCCGGAACAGCGTGCTTTGGATGCCTTGAAAGACGCTGAACGTTTGAAAAAAGAAGGCAGAATCAACGAACTCTATACGCTGCTTAACATGGTGGTGCGCCGCTACCTGGAGGAAGCTTTTGATTTCAAAGCTCAGGAAATGACCACGCGCGAATTGTTCGCGGAAATGGAACGGCTGGATTTCAAACCGGAATTTATCGACCGCTACCGTCCTTATTTTAATGAGAGTGACTTTGTTAAATTTGCCAACTTGGTCCCGGAAAAGGAATTGCTGGACAGCGTGGACTCGCGCGCGCGTCAGATTATTTTGGACCCGGACAAACGCATTTACCGTGAACCACCCCCGCCCCCCGAAGGTGAAACCGCTCCTGGGGAGGGGGAAGTGCCTGTTGCCCAATATGGGGAGGCGGTTGCTTCCGTTGCGCCTGAAAAAGCCGGGAGCGGCGAACCTAAACCTAAATCCAATTGAACTTATTTGCCTGGCATTGGATGTATCCGGCTTTTTTTTGGTTATTGCCGGTCGTGCTGATTCCATTTGGTTTTTCCTATTGGCGCGAGAAGCGCTTACTCGGGATAACGTTCACCCGGGTCCCTTTAATGCTTCAGATAATGCGGACACCGGGACAATATGGGCGATACAGCCTGGTTGTGCTGCGCAGTTTTGCTTGGTTGTGTTTGATTTTGGCTCTGGCGCGTCCCTGGACACCGGCTGCCGGCATGCCGGATCAAGGACGGGTGCTGGATGTTTTGTTGCTGCTTGATGTTTCCAAGAGCATGCAGGCCGAGGATATTGCACCCAACCGGTTGGCGGCCGCCAAAATTTTCCTGGAAGAGTTCATTCAAAAACATACTGACGCCCGTTTTGGATTGGTCATTTTTGCCGGGCGCAGCCTTTCCTTGGTCCCGCTTACCAATGATCATGAGATGTTCTTGGACACGTTGCGCGCCGTGACCATTCAAGACAGTCCGGGGGCGGGTACAGCCATAGGGGATGCCCTGCGCTTGGCGCAACAGCGTTTGGAATTCCATACCCCGGGATTGCCGGATTTCCAGCCTGGTCCGTCCCAAACGCCCAGGGCGCTGTTGTTGCTGACCGATGGCGCCAATCATACCGGTATGGATCCGTTGCCCATCGTGCGTGAATTGGGGCAGCGCGGGATTGAAGTATGCGTGGTGGGGGTGGGACGCGTGCAACCAACTGTACGGTTAGCGTATAATGAAATATCAGGAAAACGCCAACCCGTGTTGGACCCTTATGGACAAATTCAAAATTGGGAAACCTTGGATGAACGCGGGCTGCAACAATTGGCGCAGAGTCATGGCCGCGGATTGTTTCTGCGCTTGGACCACCCGAATGCATTTAATGCCTTGAAACATGCCTTGGCGCAATGGGAAGCGGATACCGGACGCCGGTCTTCGGCGGGACCGCCGCGGGATTTGTTTTGGATTCCGCTGCTCGCGGCGTTTGTATGCATGGGATTGGAATTTTTATTGGGTACGATTTATTTTCGGCGGCTGTTTTCTGTGTAGAGGCGCAAAATTTTGCGTCTCTACAATTTAATTATAAACGGGATTTTGAGGAGGGTGGCGTTTGCTGCGATTCTTGTATCCTCATGCGGCCTGGTTGTTCCTGGCCTATCCGTTTTTTATCGGCACTTACCTGGGATATTGCCGCTGGCAATCACGCCACCGGGAAATTTTTGCCGAAACCGGACTTTGGCCCGGATTGCAACAGCGGCCGCCTGATTCACGTGGGTACGGATGGAGAATGGGACTGTGGTTTTTCAGCATGACCATGCTGGTTTTGGGGCTGGCCCGCCCCCAGTGGATTTCAAATTCGCATTCCTCATCGGCAACAACACCTTGGACTGTTTATATGGTTATGGATACGTCCCTCAGCATGCAAACACAGGATGCGGCTCCTTCACGGCTGACTCTGGCCAAGCGTTTTTGCTTGGGACTCATGCGCCTGCTCCCGCAGGCGCCGCTGGGTCTGATTGTGTTTGAAAGCGAAGCCAAGGTGGTTTGCCCGCCCACACTGGATCATTGGGCTTTCGCGCAAGCCGTGGAAGGAATTCAGGCCAAAATGTTGGGCCAACACGGTTCGCAGGCAGACTGCGGCCTGGAATTGGCCTTGAAAAAAATTATCCGCACGCGGACAAGCATGCCCGCGGCCATCGTGCTTCTTTCTGACGGAGAAATGAACCGGCCGGGAAACCCGGAACAAATCGCACGGGAGGCAGCTGCACAAATAATACCGATTTTTACCGTTGGGGTGGGAACCGAAGCAGGAGGGCCGATTCCCCTGGGGGCCGATTTTTGGGGAAAGCCTATTTTTCGAATCCATCAAGGGCAGCGTGTCCACAGCCGCTTGCAACCCCAAGGGCTCCGGCATTTGGCGCAAATCGGCACCGGGGAGTATGTGCAGATTCAGGATGCCAATGCAACCTTGTGGCAAGGATTGGTGGTTGCCCTGCAGAGGCATCCCTGGTTGAAAAATAAAATTCAGTCAAAAATGCCCGCTGGCGGTGGTGTGACCGGGGCTGAAGCAATTGAATTATTCCCTTGGGCAATTTTGTTAATGGGAATGGGACTGCTGGCGGAAATGTTGGTTTGGGCAGCCGGGGAAAGGCGGGGCGCGTGACTCAATTCATTGCCGTCTTGTGGATTTATAACTGGCTGATTCATTTGGCGGGAGTTCCGCCTGAGAATTATTACAATGCCGGAAACCGATTATACGCAGCCGGGAATTATCAAGCCGCTGAACACTATTACCGGAATGTGTTTAAATATCCCGCGTTAGGTGCGGCGGCATTATACAATGCGGGGAATGCCGAATATTTTCAGGGGCACTGGCAAAAGGCAGCGGACTATTTTGAATCAGCGCTGCGCATCCGGCCGGATGATGAAGATGCCTGGTTTAATTTGGAATTGGCCCGCCGGCGCATGGAAATAGAATCCGGCACGCCTGCTGCGAATTCCGCAAAACCGGGCCTGGGCGCGAAAAAGCGCCCAGGGCGTAAAGGTGAGGAACAACAGCGCGTGGAAAATTCCGCGGCGGATAAAAAAGCTCACCTGGACTCCGGTGAAGGGGAAACCGTGGAGAGTTACAGCCCGGCGGATATTTTTTCTTTACCCCCCGAGGGTTTGGCGGATTATATTCGGGAATTGACCAAGGCGGGTTATCCGTTTCGTCCGGGCAGCTCATTGGTGAAAAGTACAACAACGCGCCAACCGGATGAAATCGACTGGTGAAATACAGGTTATATTTCGCCGGAGAAGCGGCTGAGGCGGTTTAGATGATCTTTTAATTCCGTGCCGGCAGCGCTGACTTCCTGCGTAGTGGCGGCAAATTCTTCGGCAATGGAGCTTAAATCCTGCAAACCCATCTTGATGGTATTGATCCCGCCTACCTGACGTTCGGTTAATTCGCTGATTTGCAGAAATTGCTGGGAGAATGACTGCATGGAAGTCTCCAAAGCGGCCAAAGCCTCCAGGGAATGGTCGGCAACATTTTGCACCTGGGAAACAGTGGCTTCGTTTTCAGAAGAGATCTCCAAGGCTTTTTGGGTTTGTTGTACGACACTTTTAATGATTTGGGTGACGTCTTTGGCGGAAGTTGAACTTTGTTCGGCCAATTTACGGACTTCATCCGCGACTACGGCAAATCCCCGGCCATGTTCCCCGGCGCGCGCGGCTTCGATGGCGGCGTTTAATGCCAGCAGGTTGGTTTGGGAAGCAATACGTTTGATGATCTCGACGAACTTGCTGATTTCCTGGCTGGAACCGCCCATTTCCTTGATGAGGTTGATGTAACTGTTGAGGATATGTTTGATTTGCAGCATCAGCTCAACCGATTGAGCGGCGGCTGAACGGTTTTGCGTCGCGGTGGAGATGGAGGTTTTATTGCGGTCCACCACCTGAGTGATATATTCGGAGACTTGAATAAAAGATTCATGCATCCGGTCGGCAATGGTGCTGATATCGCTGATGCGTTCGCTTTGCTGGTTGGCCGTGGTGGTGATTTGCTCTATGGACTGGGTCAATCGGGAAATCAAACTGAATGATTCGGTCACCGAATGGCGGTACTCCTCCAGTTTGAAAGACTTGGGGGAATTTTTTTCCGAAATTTGCATCCGGGCGAGGCGTTGACGGATTATATCGCTGTATAAAAGCAGGGGATCGGTTTCCCCGGCAGGCAAGCTACCGGGGTCTCGTTCTTCAGCCAAGGCCTGCAGACGTTCGGTTAGAACCGGAGGTGTTTCCGAAGTACGTTTTAAATTCCAATAAGCCAAACCTGAGCCTCCGGCCAGAGCCAGAGCCAAGCTCGCCCAGGTCAAGGTCCAGTTCAAGTTGTTGGCCAGAACCGCGGATAATAAGGCACTAACCCAAACGAGTCCCGCGATAGGGAGCATATGTTGAAAAAAATCCGGTATATCAAAATGACGGCTCGGCATCTTTGATCTCCTCATCCGTAAAAATAAACCCCAGGGACGGCGTACGGGCACCGTCCCTGGGTTAACCAAGTTTATTAATGATAACGGTTTAACAAATCCTTGAACTTTTCCTGGGCCAGATTGGGTCCCAACATGAATGCCAAAAGATCTATGCATTTTTGTAAAAATTCCTTGGGACGGGCATCGGGATTGACTTCCAGGGCAAACGCATCCACTCTGGCGGCATTGGTCGGCCCAAAGACTTTTGCGATAATTTGTTTGGCTTCATCGTGCAGTGCCACGGTTTGATAAACCTCCACCCGGTTAATGTTGGAGCTTCCAGATCGTTTTCACTCGCCAAAAGCCAGAACGGTCAAGGTCTGATTGATATGCAAAGTGTTGAATTGCTCTCCATAGGTGGCAAAACCAATCACCGGTGCAATGTTTAAGGTCTTGAACAAATCTTCGTTGAGCTTTTTATTTTGCGCTTCCAGGAAACGGAGAATACAGTTGAAAGCCAGGAAGCCGGCGACTTTGCCATTCAGCTTTTTTTTCATTTCGTCCATCAATTTGGACAAATTGGCATTTACGTCACCGGGTTGCATAACCGCAACTTTAACGCCTTCTGCGATATTGCAGTAAAATTTCATGCCTTGATTAGGCATGACTTGCTGGGGACTGCGGTTATAAAATCCATCGGGCAATTCCACGGCAATGGGATGATCCATGAACGCTTCAGCCGCTTTGTCCACGCTGAGGTTGACAGCGTCGGCATAGGCGGCCATGGCGGGTTTATGGTCAAATTCATTCACCACGCGGTTTTCCGGGTCCGCCTTCGTGATGGTCAATGTTTTCCCCGTGGGGAGATAACTTGAGGTTTTTACCATGGTCCACGGATGGCTGGTTTTAATCAAAACGACCACGGCGGCATTGGATAATGCTTGTTTGCCGTTGCTGACGTAGGTTTGCTTAAACTGGAGGTCATCACCCGCCGAGCCGCCTACTACCGATAGTTGGGGCGCTACGTCGTTAAGCCCTAAAAGGAACATTTCTTCCTTGCCGCTCATGCCGTCGGGCAGAACCATCAATACATGCTTGGCTGGATCAAAGGAATTGACATCACTGCCCAGATCTTTAAATGCCTGGGTTAAGGCTTCGGAAGCCACTTTTTGCGGTTGCGTGGCAAGGCCTGCAGCCAACCCGATACCGGCTGCAAAGTCGGGTGAGGAAAAACTCATGGCCGTTAATGATTTGGTGATAAAGCCTTTGGGGGTGATTTCTCCTGAGGTGGAACATCCCGCTAATTTAACACCCGGAAGTGCTGAAGCTAAGGCTTGAGTTAACTGTTGACCATCGTGTCCCGTGGTTGAAAAGAACACCACCAATTTTATCCCGTCTTGTTTAATCTGATCGACGACTTCTTTAACGGCGCTTGCGGTATTGACTTGCGTGCTGACTCCGGACTTGATTTTTAAACCCATAGCCTACCTCCTTGTTAGTTTGGAATAAAGGCGTTTTGCCTTGTTAAGGCCGAGTAGGAAATAATTCTTCCACAATATCATCGGTATTTTGTTAATTATACAAAGAGATTTTAGCTTAAAAATTTTTTTTTGTACAGTTTTTTCATTTTTAGCCCTTACAGCCCCATATTGACTTTTCGTTTTTTTTTGTTAATGTGTTTCAGATTTCGCTTTTAAAATAGTGGGTTTTTTAGCTTGGACCGGGGAGGGTGCATGCATAAGATAATGATGCTGCGGCTGAGGTGGTTAGGCGGCGTTTTACTTGGAGCGCTTTTTTTAATGCCTTGTTCTCTTTGGGCTTTGGATGAAGTCACCTTTGAAGCTTTGATTGATAAAGATAAAGTTGAAGTCGGCGAGAATGTGCAGTACTTGATTACGATTAATTTCGGAATGGGCACCATGGCTCCTTCCATTACCCCCCCTACATTCAACCAATTCACGGTTTTAAATGAATATCAGACCATTCAACCCAAAGGGGAAGGCCCTGAACGGTACCAGGTCTTGAAGAAAATTTGGCTGTTACAACCTACGGAGCCGGGAAAAATTTCAATTGCCGCGGCCATTATTACCTATCAGGATCCGACAACCAATCTGTTAAAAAACGGAAAAACCCAGGTTCAGTTTTTAACTGTTGTGCACAGTGTGGTTAAAGAAACTCCGGCAACTGCGGCACCTGCGGCTGCCCCCAACACACCTGTGGCACAAGCTAAACTAAAAATGTTTTGGATCATTTCGGGAGGCGTAGGTGCGGTTTTGCTGCTTTTGATTTTGGTGATCGTTTTCCACAAGCCTTCGGCTCCCAAAGTGATCCACGAGGACACGGCCTTGCGGGCTTTGGACAAAGCCATCGGGCACGCGGAAGAGGAAAATCTTGAAGCCTATTATGTTGCCTTGAGCCGCGCCTTTTTGGATTATTTACGGAACAAGTTCGGCATTGACGGGGATATGTTGGCCACCCCTGCGTTGCTGGCGAAAATGAAGGAATTTGGGTTTGGCCCGAAAATTTTGCACGAACTGGAAACGTTCCTGAAAACTTCGGACAAAGCCAAATTCGGCGGATACGCTCCCAACGAGGACGAGATGATTATTCTCCACGGCATTAATAAAAATTTTATCGAAGCCGGGCGGAAAATTAAAATCAAAGCCGCCAAGCCCAAGAAGAAAAAAGACGAAGACGAGGAGTAAACGGTTAATGTAGGCATCTGAAGATAACGGAAAGGGGAGACTTTCATGGCGGAAATTCATGAATTGGATCAAACAGGCAAGGCAATGAGCGAAATCCTGCGCCGCATTCAAAGCGAATCGGCGAAGGTTATGGTCGGGCAACCCATAATGATCCGCGGTTTGCTGATGGGGATGCTCACCCAAGGGCACATTCTGTTGGAAGGCGTGCCGGGGTTGGCCAAGACTTTGGCCGTGGTAACTTTGGCCACCTGTATTCAAGCTAAGTTTTCGCGTATTCAGTTTACACCCGACTTGCTGCCCTCGGACATTATCGGCACCAATATTTACAATGCCAAGACCGGCGAGTTCTCCATCAAGAAAGGTCCGATTTTCGCCAACATTGTACTGGCCGATGAAATTAACCGCGCGGCTGCCAAAGTGCAGGCCGCTCTGCTGGAAGCCATGCAGGAAAAACAGGTTACCATCGGCGGTCAGACCTTTAAATTGGAAGCCCCCTTCTTGGTGTTGGCCACGCAGAACCCATTGGAATCCGAAGGCACCTATTCGCTGCCCGATGCCCAGTTGGACCGTTTTATGTTCAAGGTGCGGATTGGATACCCGACCGTGGAAGAAGAGTTCGAAATCGTGAACCGTTTTACCAAGGGACAAAATCCCACCGCGAGCCCTATTTGCACGCCGGAAGACATCATTACCGCGCGCAAGATCATCAACTCCATTTATATTGACGATAAAATTAAAAAATACATCGTGGATATTGTGTATTCCACCCGTTACCCGGAGCGTTACGGCATGAAAATTAAAAATCTGATCCAAAACGGCGCCGGTCCCCGCGCTTCCTTGAATTTTACCACAGGAGCCAAAGGGAATGCGTTTATGGAAGGGCGCGGCTACGTTACGCCCGATGACGTTAAGGCCATTGCCCACGATATTTTGCGGCACCGCCTGATTATCAGTTATGAAGCCGAAGCCGAGGAGATTACTTCCGAGAACATTGTGGATGAGGTTTTAAAAGCGATTAAAGTTCCGTAAGCGGTGTTTTTTAAGTTCAGCGCGTGAGGTTCAGCTTGTTTGATTTTTCAGCTCTGGGATTGAACCTTGAACGGGAGCTTGTTTATGAAAATGGATTTAAAGGACGTACTGAAACAAGTACGTAAGATAGAATTAATCAATCGTGTCTTAGTGGAAAACATGCTCGGAGGCGCTTATCTTTCGCGCTTCAGAGGGCAGGGCATGGAATTCGCCGATGTGCGCGAGTACGTCGAAGGCGATGACGTGCGCAACATCGACTGGAACATTACGGCCCGCACCACGGTTGCCCACATCAAACTTTTCCAGGAAGAACGCGAACGTACCATGATGATTCTTTTGGATGCATCTGGGTCCGTGGATTTCGGCACTGTAAACCGCATGAAACGCCAATTGGCCGTGGAATTCACGGCGTCGCTGGCATTTTCCGCCGTTAAAAATAATGACCGCGTCGGGCTGGTTATTTTCACCGACCGCATTGAACACTACTGCCTGCCCAACAAAGGCCGCGGCCATGTAATGCGGCTTATCCGCGATATGATTTTTTTCGAACCCAAATCCGTTAAAACTGATCTGAATTGCGGCTTGGAATTTTTAAATCAAATTGTTAAGAAAAAATGCACGGCGTTTGTTATTTCTGATTTTTTATCTGATGTTGATTTTGAGCAAAAACTCCGTTTGGCCAATTTCCGGCATGATGTGTTTGCCGCCATTTTGACCGACCGGCGTGAACGGGAAATGCCCAATGTCGGCATTGTGGAATTGGCCGACCCGGAAACCGGAAAAAAAGTGGTGATTGATACCGGCAGCCGCAATGCCCGAAAACAATACAAACAGCTGGCCGAGGAGCATCGCCTTAAATTGGAGGATTTGCTCGGACGCTGTAAAACCGATTTGGTCTATTTGGATACCAGCCGTTCTTTTGTGGATGCCATTGTGGCGTTTTTCCGCAGAGCCGGAAAGAGGAAGATCAGATGAAGTGGGCAAATCTTTGGCTGGCTTGGTTGGGGCTGCCGGTGCTTTTGGTGGCCATTTTGGCCTTGCGTGAACGCCTGCGCCGCAAGGGAATCCTGTTCTCCAATTTAAGCCCTTTTCTCAAAGCACGCAAGACTTTGGCCGCGCGCTTGCGGTATTTGCCGATGGTTCTGCGGATTTTGGCCGTGGTGCTTATTACCGTGGCAGTGGTTCGCCCCCAAGCCCTTATGGGAGAAGAAGAAGTAAAGTTAAAAGGCGTCAACATCATGTTCGTGGTGGATTTATCCGGGTCCATGGTGGCCGAAGACCTGAAACCCGACCGTATCCGCGCTGAGAAAAAAGTATTGGAAGACTTTGTCAAACAGACCCAACAGGATCAGGTGGGTTTGGTGGTTTTTGGCGCCAAGAGTTTTACCCAGTCTCCGTTGACGTTGGATCATGAGGTGTTGGCCACGGCCATTAAAGAAATTGATCTGAACACCGTGGATGCCGACGGGACAGCCATTGGCGACGGCCTCATGACGGCGGTAAACCGGTTATCCGAGTTTGCCGGGCAAACGAATGTAATTGTTTTATCCACGGACGGGACCAACAATCGCGGCGAAGAACCGCTGAAGGCCGCGGAAATGGCGGCCTTGCGGAAGATTCGCATATATGCCATCGGTATTGGAGCCAAAGGCGGCGCCCCAATTTATACGCCCGACCAATTTGGCGTGAAAAAACAGTACGTGCTGGACGGCAAGCCCATGAATTGGGAAGAACCCAACGACAAGTTAATGGGGGAATTGACGGCCAAAACCGGGGGCGAGTATTTTCGAGCGACCGATGAAAAATCTTTGGCGGTTATTTATACAAAAATCAACAAACTGATCAAAGATGAGAAAAAACGGCGCGATCCGCATTACCGTGAATTGTTTTTTATTTTTTTAGCGGGCGCTTGCCTGGCTTTGATGCTTGAAACCTTGTTGGCCAGTACTTGGTTGAGGTCATTGACATGAACCTTCCGGACATTTCTTTTATCGATCCGCGCATGTTATGGCTTTTGGTGTTGGTGCCTTTTTTTGTGATTTTTAAGTGGTGGGAATTTTCCCGCCGCCGCCGGGCTTTAGCGAAATTTTCGGAATTGAATTTATTTATGCAGCAAAATCCCACTCAGTTGGGCAAACGCGTGGGTGCGTTTCCGCGATTGCTGTTATACAGCGTGGGTTTGATTTTGGTGGTGCTGGCCTTGGCCCGCCCCGGCGGGAATCCGGTGGCCGAGGAAGAACAGGTCACGGAAACCGGGTTGGATATCATGTTGCTGGTGGATCTGTCCAAATCCATGAAAGCCACGGATTTATCTCCGGACCGCATGCAAGCCACCAAGACCGCGTTGAAAGAATTTATTGACCGGTTGTCCACGGACCGGGTCGGTTTGGTGGTATTTGCCGGGTCCGTGTCATTGCAGTCTCCCCTAACTTTGGATTACCGCACGGCCAAGATGATGATGGACATTATCAACACCAGTTTTTTACCCATGGACGGGACCGCCATCGGAGATGCGATCAATTTCACTCTGGCGAAGATCGGCAAGGAAAATCAAAAAAACGCGGTGATCGTTTTAGTGACGGACGGGGAAAACACGCGCGGGACGGATCCCAAAGAAGCGATTAAAAAAGCCAAGGAAGCGGGGACCAAAATTTATACCATCGGCATTGGAACTCCCGGGGGAGCTCAAATTCCGGACGGAGTGGATGAAAAAAATCAACCCAAAGTGATCATGTATGACGGCCAGCCCGTGGTTACCAAATTGGATGAAGAACTTTTAAAAACCATTGCCGCTGAAACCGGCGGGAAATATTTTCAAACCCAATCCAGCGATGCCTTGTTGCAGGCCTATGCGGACATCAGCCGTTTAACCAAAAGCGCGCATACGGAGAAAAAGAAAAAAATGAAATATAGGGAATATTACATTTGGCTGGCAATTCCGGCCTTGCTTTTTTTAATTTTGGAATTGTTTTACGGGTTTTTCCTGGCGTGGCTGCAAAGCCGGAAAAGGGCGGCACAATAAGATGAAGTTGCGCGGCGGTTTTTTCATTTTGATGTTATGCTTGCTCCCGGGACTGCTTCTCGGCGGCTGCGCGCAACGTCAATTTGCCTTGGGCAATCAAGCCATGAAAGATTATGATTATGAAGAAGCAGTAAAGCAGTATGATCGCGCGCTGCAAGCTGACCCCACTTTGCACGAGGCCTATTACAATATGGGGAATGCCTTGATGCGGATGAAAAAGTATCAACAGGCTGTTTCAGCCTATGAAAAAGCCCAAAAAATGGCGCCCAAAGATGAAGATATTAAAAATAATTTAAAGATTGCTAAAAAATTAATACAGAATCAAGGCAGCGGCGGAAGCGGCGGAGGGGGCGGAGGGGGCGGAGGGGGCGGTTCTTCGCAACAACAGCAGCAACAGCAAAAACAACAACAACAGCAGCAACAACAGCAGCAACAGCAACAGAATCAAAATCAGAACCAACAGCAACAACAGCAGAAACAACAACAACAGCAGCCGCCACCGCCGCCGAAGCAACAGCCTCAGCAGCAGCCGCCACCGCCGCCGAAGCAACAGCCTCAGCAGCAACCGCCACCGCCGCCGAAGCAACAGCCTCAGCAGCAACCGCCACCGCCGCCGAAGCAACAGCCTCAGCAGCAGCCGCCACCGCCGCCGAAGCAACAGCCTCAGCGGCAGCCGGAGCCGTTGCCTAAGGAGATGCAGGATAAGTTGGATAAGAATGACCAGGAAGATAGAAATCAGCAACGGCAGAAAGAAGACCGGAAACCGAACCGCAAGAGTGATTTCCAATCACCCTGGGGTAAGGAAGAGAAAAACTGGTGAAGCCGCGGGATGTTATTTTGGGTATCGATCCGGGATATGGCCGTTGCGGATGGGGTGTCATTGAAGTCTTGGGCAATCGTTTGTCCGCTGTGGAATGCGGCGTGGTTGAAACTCCGTCCGGACAGCCTTTGCCCGAACGTTTGGTGATTTTGTTTCAGGAATTAAATGAGGTCATCCGGCGGCATGCTCCGACGGAAGTTGCAATCGAAGAACTTTTTTTTTCAAAGAATGTTAAAACCGGTATTGACGTGGGCCAGGCCCGCGGCGTGACTGTATTGGTTTGTGCACAAAATGGGCTGAAAGTGGCTGAATACAAACCCGTGGAAATTAAACTGGCGGTGACCGGATACGGCGCAGCCACCAAGAGCCAGGTGCAAAAAATGGTGCAAACTTTGTTAAATGTAAGGGATTTGTCCGCGCGCGATGATGCGTTTGATGCCTTGGCCGTGGCCATTTGTCATGCACATTCCCGCAATGGGTTAGGCAGACGGTGATTTGTAAACCGTTCCCTACGTAATTCCTTATTCGAAAGCCGGGTTATGATTGCTTTTTTAAACGGATTGATACATTCGAAATCAGACTCCAGTTGTTTCGTGGATGTCCAAGGAGTTGGATACGAAGTTGTTTTGCCGGCCTCGGAGTGGGACCGTTTGCCCCCCTTGGGCCAACCCGTGACTTTGTATACTTGGTATTTGGGCAGAGAAGACGGCGTGCAGTTGTTCGGCTTTTTAAGCTGGGAGAGCCGTCAATTGTTTAAATTGCTTTTGGGTGTCAACGGCGTTGGACCCAAGGCTGCTTTGGCGGTTTTGTCGGGATTGTCCAAACCTGATTTGGAACAAGCCGTGGCCCGGCAGGATGTCCAGGCTTTTTCCCGGCTTCCGGGAATCGGGCGTAAAACCGCTGAACGGTTGTTGTTGGAATTGAAGGACAAATTAAAAATTTCAGACCTTATTCCCAGTTCGGACACCGGCGGTTTGCATACGGATCAGGCACAAGCGTTGGAAGGGTTGTTGGCGCTGGGGTATTCTGTCCAGCAAGCGCGGACGGCTTTGCAGAAAGTTGCCGAACAAGACATCGCGGCACCCGCGGGGTCCGACCGCGTGGCGCATCTGATCCGGCAAGCATTGAAACATATCTAATCGGCGGGAGAGATAACTTTGAAAAAGAAAAAAGACCAGCCGGTTTCCGAAGCGGAACGGTTGCTGGATAAGGAACATTTGCCCCAGGAGGCGGAACAGGAATATTCGCTGCGCCCAACGCGTTTGCAGGAATACATTGGGCAGAGCAAGGTGGTTTCCGCTTTGCGGATTTTTATTCAAGCGGCCCGGGAACGGAAAGAATCCCTGGATCATGTATTGTTTTTAGGGCCGCCCGGACTGGGAAAAACTACGCTGTCCATGATCATGGCGCATGAAATGGGCGTTCACATCAAAGTTACTTCCGGACCGGCCATTGAACGCGCGGGTGATTTGGCCGCTATTTTAACCAACCTGCAACCGGATGATATTTTGTTTATTGATGAAATTCACCGGTTAAACCGCACGGTGGAGGAAATTTTATATCCCGCGCTGGAAGATTTTGCGCTGGACATCATGATCGGCAAGGGACCCAGTGCGCGTTCCATCCGCTTGGATCTGCCGCGGTTTACTCTAATCGGCGCCACGACCCGCGCGGGATTGATTACCAGCCCTTTGCGCGACCGGTTTGGAGTCATCCATCGCTTGGATTTTTATTCCCCGGAAGAATTGCAGCTGATCGTGGTGCGTTCGGCCAGGATTTTAAATCTTTCCGTGGATGCCGGCGGTGCCTTTGAAATCGCACGCAGATCCCGCGGCACTCCGCGCATTGCCAACCGCCTTTTAAAACGCGTGCGCGATTTTGCCCAAGTGCATGCCCATCCGGTGGTGAATCAAGCGGTGGCCGCCGCAGCCTTGGACCTTATGGAAATTGACGGGTTGGGTTTGGATCAGATGGACCGGCGGTTGCTGGCCACGGTGATCGATCATTTTAACGGAGGTCCCGTGGGCATAGAAACCCTGGCCGTATCCTTAGGGGAAGAAACCGAGACCTTGGAAGACGTATACGAGCCGTTTATGATTCAAATCGGATTGCTGCAGCGGACGCCTGCGGGGCGGCGCGCCACGGCCCAGGCATATGCCCATTTGGGCAGGAATCAGGCAACACCGCAAGGGAGCTTATTGTGAGCGGGAAAACACCGCGTATTCGTGTGGCGGGTATTTTAACCCGCGGCGATGAAATTCTTTTGGTTAAACACGAACGCGAAGGACGGCAATATTTTTTATTGCCCGGCGGCGGTTTGGAATGGGGCGAGACTTGCGCCGAAGGTTTGGCGCGTGAATTTGAAGAGGAATTATCCCTGCAAGTCAGCGTGGGGCCATTGTTGCTGATCAATGAGTCCATTGATCCTGCGGGACGGCGGCATATTGTCAACTTAACTTTTACCGTCAAGCGGCGCGGAGGCACGCTCAAACTTCATGCCGACCGGCGTCTGAAGGATGTTGCCTGGGTGTCGCGGCGGGAGTTGGGTAAATTGGCGTTTTATCCGGAAGTCCGCAAGGAGCTTTTGCGCGCCTGGGCCCGAAAGTTTAAACAGCCGGTGAGCTGGGTAGAAACACATTGGGAATAGAATAAATTAGAACATGGGAGGTGCCGTTTATGGACATGCAGAGAAATGAAACCGGTGGAGGCAATATGACTCTGGCCAATGGCTTGACGGCATCCCGTATTTTTTTGATCCCCTTATTTATCACCATGTTGTTGCAGGACCGCATGGGGTGGGCCCTGGCTGCATTTTGCGCCGCCGCTATCACGGATATGTTGGACGGCTATATTGCGCGGCGCACCCGCACCACAACCTTGGGCCGTTTTTTGGATCCCATGGCGGACAAGCTAATGCTGGCGTCGGCTTTTGTCATTCTTCCCATCATTGACCGTATTCCGGTTTGGGTGGCCGTGGTGGTGGTTTCACGGGATGTGATTATCACCCTGGGGTATTGGATTATGTATTTAACGTGGGGATCGGCAAAAATTACAGTCCGGCCTTTAGGGAAAATCACCACCTTGTCGCAATGCATTGTTGTCGGATTGGTGATGTTGGACAAATTGCTTCATGGTCCGCATGAGTTGGTGATCTACGCCATGTACACCGTGGCCGTTATTACAGCCATTTCCGGCGTGGATTATGTTTTATTCGGTATTCGGCAAGCCAACACTTTGTCCGCACAATCCCATTCCGATCCGCCGCCGGCCAAGTGAAAAATGACCGCCAACTGATAGTTTTTACTTTCGTTTTGAAATAAAAAACTTTCGATTTGTTAATTATGTGCTGTCTGGGATTAAAATTAATCTTTATTTTAAAGCCTTTTAAGAAAGCTTGGAGTGGCACCCCTTTTGCTTATAGATTAAGTGATGATAAGTTATCCAGTTGGACCGGGGGGGGGATACCATGAAAGCTATACGTGAAAAAACCGATGCGGAATTAATCCTCGCATACAAGCGGGGCCTGTCGCAGGCCGGCGAGGAATTGATTAACCGTCACTATCCTCAAATACTGCGCTTTTGTTGCAGGCGACTGCGCTCAAACGACGATGGCAAGGATGTGGCGCAAAATGTGTTTTTTAAAGTAATGGTGGAAAAGAAAATTTTTGAATTTCGCGGGCAATCGCAGTTGGCTACATGGCTGACGCGGATCGCGATCAATGCCTGCAACAGTCAATACAGCCGGTATCAGCGGCGGCAATTTAATTTTTCCGAATATGAAAAGACCAAGCGGATGGATGAGTGCATTCCTTGTTCGTGTCCTAATCCCGAGGAGCGGTTGGCCCGGAATGAAGCCGCGGCGCGGTTAAGCCTTTTGCTCGAGCATTTGCCGCCCAAGTACCGCCGTGCGATTTGTTCAACCTATTTGGAAAATCGCTCCTACCGTGAAGCGGCTCAAGTCCTGGGCATTCCCATCACCGCTTTGGGCGTTCAGATTTTACGCGGTAAAAAAATGCTGTCGGCACTGCTGACCAGCAAGCGCGTGACTGATTTAAATTCTTTTAAATTTAAATCTTTGAGTTTGGCCAATGCTTTTGTGGATGCCGCATAGGGTTTTTCCCCGTAAGGATAGTACAACAAGGCGATGCCGTTTTTTTGGCATCGCCTTGGCTTTTTATGCTGAAAATCACGCCTATCTTTTTTAAACAAATTTCGTTAAGATACCCCTGTAACAGCGCAGTGAGAAATCTAATTTACGCTTGTAGGGAACAAGCATGCCTGTTCCCTGCGTTTTAGCCGTAAGGGGAGAGCACCATGGCGGATGTATTCTACCAAGCACTGGAAGACGGCGCAGCGCCTGAAACCATGGCGGATTCCGTAGGGAAAGTATTTGACGCAGCCGGAGGTTCAACCCGGATATCAGCTGGTGATTTCGTGGCTGTCAAATGCCACGTCGGTGAGTTGCACAACCATACGTATGTACCTCCGGCCGTGTACCGGGTTTTGGGGGAAAAGCTCAAAGCTCTCCAAGGGCAGCCTTTTTTAACCGAAACTTCGACGCTCTATCGCGGGGAGCGTGAAAATGCCATCAAACATTTTATTCACGCCCAACGGCACGGATTTACCTTTGAAGCAACCGGACTGCCTTTTATTTCGGCCGATGGTTTGGCAGGGAACACTGAGACCGAGGTGGCCATTCCCGGGGAATTGAACCAGCGCGTTAAAATCGCGCGCGAAATATTGATGGCCGATGCTTTGGTTTCCGTGGCGCATGCCACTGGGCATTTGGGGAGCGGGTTTGGCGCTACGCTGAAAACCCTGGGCATGGGTTTGGCATCGCGCATGGGGAAGTTGCGCCAGCATTCATCCATGCATCCGGAAATTCGGACCGCCAAATGCACGTTTTGCAAAAAATGCCTTACCTGGTGCCCCGAGGACGCGATTGTGGAAAAAAAAGGCAAGGCCTTCATTCAAAAAGAAAAATGCATTGGGTGCGGGGAGTGCGCGGCTGTATGCCGCTTTGACGCCGTAACCTATAATTGGGGCATGGAAAGCGGGCTCATGGAGAAACATATGGCTGAACACGCTTTGGGAGCGATTCAGCACATGCGGGATAAGTGTTTGTTTATTGATGTAGCAATGAATATGACCAAGGATTGTGATTGCATGGGATATCAGCAAAGTAAATTTATTCCGGATTTAGGCGTTTTAGCCTCCACCGATCCTGTGGCCGTGGATCAGGCTTGTATGGATTTGATTCGCCGGCAGCATGGCCGGGATTTGGCGGAATTATCGTATCCGGGCTTGGATGGCCAAATCCAGCTTGAGCATGGAGAGAAAATCGGCTTGGGAAGCCGGACCTACCGGTTGCGGGAGGTTGAATGAAGATTGACACTGCCCCGCATCTTTGTTACACTCTTTCGCGATTCGAAAAACACTCATAAAACAAAGGTTTTTACCCATGACCATGGCTTTGCAACTCGCAGCGCGTAAAGTTGAAAAAGCCTGGTTGCAGGTGAAGCTTTATAGAGGGTAAAGCAGTGGAATCACAATTGATACTTAACATTTTATTGGCTGTTCCCGGTTTTTTACTGGCCATTGTTTGCCATGAAGCGGCGCATGCCTGGGTTGCCAATAAGTTGGGCGATCCGACCGGACGCATGTTGGGCCGGATTTCACTAAATCCCATGAAACATATCGACCCCTGGGGGACGGTGCTTTTGCCTTTGTTATTGATCGTTTTTTCGCAGGGCAGCATGGTGTTTGGCTATGCCCGCCCGGTATTGGTGACGGTTCAGAATTTTAAGCATCCCCGCCGTGATTCGGTGTTCGTATCCTTGGCCGGTCCAGTGGCCAATGTGCTTTTGGCGATTATTTTTATTTTGGCGGGATGGTTGGGGCATTACACCGGAGTTATGCATAATCCGGGAGTCAGCCGGGTGCTGGAAGCGGGAATGACCATTAATTTGGTTTTGGCTGCGTTTAATTTGCTGCCTATTCCGCCCTTGGATGGTTCTGAATTGGTGGTGGCGCTTTTGCCCGGCCCGTGGGCATACAAGTATCAGCGTTTGGCGCCTTTTGGATTTTTAATTCTGATGGGCCTTTATTTCACGGGACTGTTGCGGGTTTTTATGGTGCCGATTTATTTGCTGTTGCAACTGCTTTTGGGCCCGTTCGGCAATCCGTTTTGATCCTGTAGGGTCCAGGCATGCGAAGGACCCTACGAATATGAAATTTGAGGAATTTATGTCTGAAAGTCAAAAAGTTATTTTAAGCGGCATGCGTCCCTCGGGCAAACTGCATTTGGGCCATTGGGAAGGGGCTTTGAAAAATTATCTGGAGTTTCAAGCCGACGATGCCCGCTGTTATTTCATGATTGCCGATTGGCATGCTTTAACCAGCGAGTACGCATCGCCGGCCTCGGTCCGCGAAAACACCCATGAGCTGCTTTTGGATTGGCTGGCCGTGGGGGTGGATCCAAAACGCGCCACGTTGTTCGTGCAATCCGATGTGGCCGAGCATAGCGAGTTGTTTGTGATCTTGGGCATGCTTACGCCCTTGGCTTGGGCTGAGCGCTGCCCGACCTACAAAGAACAACAGCAGGAAATCACGGACAAGGATTTGTCCACCTATGGTTTTTTAGGCTATCCGATTTTGCAGGCGGCGGATATTTTATTGTACCGCGCCACGCACGTGCCGGTTGGGGCGGACCAGTTGCCGCATGTGGAAATAACGCGGGAAATTGCCCGGCGGCTGAATCATTTTTACGGCGACGTTTTGCCCGAGCCTCAATCGGTCATCACGCCGAGTTCACGGGTGCCCGGTATTGATGGGCGTAAAATGAGCAAGAGTTACGGCAACGCCATTCTGCTCTCGGATTCGGCGGATGAAATTAACCGTAAAATCATGCAAATGTATACGGACCCGAACAAAGTGCGCGCCAATACGCCGGGCAATCCGGAAAAGTGCGTGGTCTTGGCGTTTTATAAAATTTACCGTCCGGATTTGGCAGAGACCGCCGAACGGGAATGCCGGGCCGGGGAACGTGGTTGCGTGGTCTGCAAAAAAGGCTTAGCGCCGATTTTGCAAGCCGTCATTGAACCCATTCGCACCCGGCGCGAACAATTGGCAGCCACACCGGAACAATTGGATAAAATTTTGTCCGACGGCGCTGAAGCCGCCCGGACGTGTGCGCAGGAAACTTTGCAGAAGATCAGGCAAGCCATGGGTTGGCGTCCCCGCCCCACAGGAAAGCAGGCGGCATGAGTTACCGGTTGAATTTGGATGTGTTTGAAGGCCCTTTTGATCTGTTGTTGTATTTGATCAAAAAAAATGAAATCGATATTTACGATATTCCCATTGCTTCAATTTTAGAAGAGTTTTTGGGCTATGTGGAAATGATCAAGGAATTGGATTTGGATGTGGCTGGGGATTTTATTTTAATGGGCGCAACCCTGATGCACATCAAGTCCCGTATGCTGCTGCCGCAGGAATCGTTGGCATTAGAAGAAGGCGCCGAGGTTGACCCGCGCGCGGATTTGGTCCGGCAACTGTTGGAATACAAGCGGTATAAGGAAGTGGCATTGAAACTGGAAGCCAAGGAGCAATACCAAAGGGAAGTATATTGGCGGGCCGTTGGGAAACCCGAGGAAGACGGTCCGACGCCCGAGGAAGAAGAATCCATGCCGGAGTTTCAAGAGGTCAATTTGTTTGACCTGCTTACGGCGTTTAAGCAGGTTTTAACCTATGCCCGGCCGGAAATGTTCCGGGAAATTGATCGGGAGGAGTTTAAGACCAGCCAGAAAATTAATGAAATTTTGGACTTGTTGGAGGAATCGTCTTCCTTGGAATTTGTGGAACTGATTAAAAATCAAACCAGCCGCATGGGCATGGTTACTGTTTTCTTGGCCATTTTGGAATTGGCGCGATTGAAAGCCATACGTGTCATTCAAGAACGTGTGTTTGACCGCATTTTGCTGCAACGCGTGGATGAGTTTGCGGCTTCGGCGCGGGCAGCCTTGGCGGGTCTGGAGGAATAATATGGAAATCAAAGAAGCAAAGACAGTCATTGAATGTTTGTTGTTCGTGTCGGATAAACCGCTCTCCCTGTCCACCCTCAAGACTTTATTGGAGGACATGGACCGGCGCGATATTATTCAATGCCTGGATGAATTGAAAGCCGAATACGATACCCAAGCCCGGGCGTTTCATTTGGTGGAAATTGCCGAAGGGTACCAGATGGTAACCCGGGTGTCCTTGGCGCCTTGGATACGGAAACTGTATAAAAACCGCGCCAGCAATAAATTGTCGCGCGCGGCTTTGGAGACCATGGCCATTGTCGCCTACCGGCAGCCCATATCCAAAGCCGAGGTGGAAGATATCCGCGGCGTATCGGCGGACGGGGTCATGAACTCTCTGCTGGAACGCAAGTTGATCCGCGTGGTTGGGCGTAAGGAAGTGATCGGCCGTCCCTTGTTGTACGGCACTACCAAGGAGTTTTTGCATTATTTCGGATTGAAAGATCTGTCGGACATGCCGGAATTGAAAGATCTCCAGGACATGCTCCGCCAAGATGAGGTAGGGGAAGATTGGGAACTGAATTCCGAAGGATCTTTGGTCGCCAAGATCAAAACCAAGGAAGAAACCGAGTCTTCACCCGCCCTAGAACCGGGAACCGAAGCGTTACTCCAAACGCCGGATTCACCGGAATCAAAAACTGTTGAAACCACGGAGGTAACAATGCAACCCTACATGGAGACGCACACAACCAATGCCGATGGCGGCAATGGCCATCCGATTGCCGCTGAGGTGCTTGCGGCACTGGAATCGGAAACCGCGGGCAATAAAACCGTTGCCGAAGCGGGTGTTGAGAATTCAGCCCCTTCGGGGGAAGCGGTACGCGCGGCCTGGAAAGAAAAAGATGAGTACGACGGTCATTACGGCGATGATGAAGATCCGGAAGATGATGATGAGGATGACGAAGACTTGGAAGATGATGCGGATCTCGAAGACGCCGAAGATGATGAAGACGAAGACGATGAAGACGATGAAGACGAAGATGATTTAGAAGACGATGACGACGAGGATGATGACGATGATGATTTAGAAGATGATGCGGACGAAGACGACGATGATGAAGAATCGGAAGAAGACGATGAAGACGACGATGATTTGGATGATATTGATGATTTAGGGTCCCCGGAAAAAGATGATGATGCGCCGGGCAAGGGCGGCGCCAAGAAAAAGAAATATTATAATTGAGTTTTACCGCAGAGACGCAGAGTTCGCAGAGCATTACATGGATTTTGTTTTTTCTCAGCGTCCTCTGCGCCTCTGCGGTGAATAAGATTTTATGTACGGATGAGGTTTGGGGGTAATATGACAGAAGAAAGTAATCGTGAAATTCATTTTGTGCGGTTAAACCGTTATTTGGCCGAAAATGCCGCGGTGTCCAGACGGGAAGCGGATCAGATTATTTTTTCGGGAAAAGTTACAGTTAACGGCACAGTTGCAGCCACCCCGGCCGAACAGGTTGACCCTGAAACGGATTCGGTAAAGATTTCCGGCAAACGGATTTGGCCCCAGCAGAAAGTATATGTGCTTTTAAATAAGCCCGAGGGCGTGATTTCCAGTTCCGAGGACCCGCAACGGCGCAACACCGTGGTGCAATTATTGCACGGCGTGCGTTCGCATGTATATCCGGTGGGACGCCTGGACATGAACACGTCGGGTGTGATCTTGCTGACCAATGACGGTGATTTGGCGCTGCGGCTGACCCATCCCCGTTTTGGATTTGCCAAAACTTATCAGGCCAAAGTGCAGGGCATGCCTTCGGCGCGGGCCATTCAGAAACTGGCCGCAGGCGTGCGGATAACTTCGGAATCCGGGCGAATGGAAACCACGCTGCCGGCCAAGGTACGGCTGGTCAAGTCGTTTGAACGCAACGCCTTGCTGGAGATAACGGTCCACGAAGGGCGTCATCACCAGGTGCGTAAAATGTGCATGGTGATTGGACATCCGGTGATCAAATTAACCCGGGTAAAGTTCGGATTTTTATCGGCCGCGGGGGTTCCCTTGGGGCGTTGGCGGTATTTAACCCAGGAAGAAGTCCAAAAGTTGAAGGGAAAGCCTGTGTTGTAAAATATTTTTTAATGTTTGCAGGGGCGAACTTTATGTTCGCCCGGGCGATCACTTTGGATCGCCCCTACATGCAATGAGGTGGGAACATGAGCCTTGCGAAAATTCGGCGGTCCATTGACCGTTTGGACGTTCAGATCGTGAAGTTGCTCAACGAGCGGGCGGGTTTGTCCGTGGAAGTCTCCCATCAGAAACGCCGCGTCAATGCTCCTGTTTTTGCCCCCGACCGCGAGAGCCAATTGTTGCAGCGCCTTGAGCTTTTATCGCGCGAGGGATTGCTGCCGGCTCCGGCCGTGCAATCGATATACAGGGAAATCATTTCCGCCTCCATTTCACTGCAATCCAAATTGCGCATTGCCTATTTCGGGCCGGAAGGAAGTTACACGCATCAGGCCGCGCGCGAGCGTTTTGGTTCTTCGACGATTTTATTGCCGCTGCGCGGCATTGCGGATGTATTCCGCGAAGTGGAACGCGAGCGCGCGGATTATGGCGTGGTGCCGATTGAAAATTCCACCGAGGGGATTGTCAATCACACTCTGGATATGTTCGCCGATTCCCAAGTGAAAATTTGTGCGGAAATATCCCTGCGCATCATGCACAATCTGCTTTCCCGCGAAACCGACCGCTCCCGGATCCGTAAGCTTTTTATCCACCCGCAAACTTTGGGGCAGTGCCGCTTGTGGCTGGACAGCAACATGCCGGATGTGGAAGTGGTGGAAGCGATTTCCAATTCCAAGGCTGCCGAACTGGCAACCAAAACTAAATTTTCCGCAGCCATTGCCTCGCGCATGGCCGCCAAACTCTATGAATTGAACATTTTGGAAAAAGGCATTGAAGATCAACCCGACAACACCACGCGTTTTTTAGTGCTGGGGCGCCAAGTGCCCGGTCCGACCGGACACGATAAAACATCCATCATGCTGGCCATCAAGGACCGGGTGGGAGCGCTGTATCATATTTTGAAGCCGTTTGCCCAAAACCGGGTCAACTTGTCCAGCATTGAATCGCGGCCATCGAAGTTGCGGGTATGGAACTATATTTTTTTTATTGATTGCTACGGCCATATTCAGGACCCGAAAGTGCGCCGGGTTTTAAAGGCTCTGCAGCCTCTGACTTCTACCCTGAAGGTTCTGGGATCGTACCCGCGAGGTGAACGCGCATGAAAAAAAATGTCTTGTCCGCCCGTAAATGTTTGCAGGCCGTCGTTCCCTATCAGCCCGGAAAGCCCATTGAAGAAGTCCAGCGGGAATTGGGCCTGAAAGATGTCATCAAACTTGCCAGCAATGAAAATCCATTGGGACCGTCCGCCAAAGCCATGCGCGCGGCTGAAAAAGCGGTTGCGGCCGCGGCTATGTACCCGGACGGTTCTTGTTACCGCTTGCGTCATGCCTTGGCTAAGTTTTATGACTGGAACCCCGAAGGCATTATTTTGGGGTCCGGGTCCAATGAATTGCTTTTGCTGCTGGGCCAGGCTTTTCTCAATCCCGGCGACGAGGTGTTGACTTCGCAAATGTCTTTTGCGGTGTATCCGGCCGTGGCCCAACTCGCCGAAGCGCGTTTCGTTGCGACCCCCATGCGCGAGTTTACCTTCGATCTAAAAGCCTTGAGCAAAGCCGTTACCGACCGCACCAAAATTATTTTTATCGCCAATCCCAATAATCCGACCGGCACCATGGTTTCACCCACGGAATTGGAAAAGTTTGTGCGGCGCGTGCCTGCGTCCTGCCTGCTGGTTTTGGATGAAGCGTATTATGAATACACGGATCCGCTGTGGCGTCCGGATTCACTCAGCTGGGTTTTGCGCCAGCCCAATGTGGCCGTGCTGCGCACCTTCTCCAAAGCGTACGGCCTGGCAGGGATGCGGGTCGGCTATGGGTTGGTGTCTCCGGAAGTGGCGCATGCCGTGGAGCGCGTGCGGGCTCCGTTTAACGTGAACCATATTGCCCAGGAAGCGGCCATGGCCGCTTTGGCCGACAGCCTGCACGTCAAACGCAGCGTGGCTTTGGCCCGGCGTGAAAGGGAATGGCTGACGGTTCATTTGGGCAAATATGGATTTGAAGCAGTTCCTTCCCAAACCAATTTCGTGTTTGCGAATGTGCCCCGGGGGACGGGACAGACCTGGTTTGCGGAATTAATGAAACACGGCGTGATCATACGTCCCATGCCGGGCCCTTATGTCCGGATTACCTTGGGCACGCGGGATCAAAATGAACGTCTAATCGAAGCCATCAAGGCCATTCAAAATTCGTCGTTTAATGTTTAAACCGAACTAATGTAATTAAGTAATGTTAAAAGATTTATGAGAAAACTGAAGGAAGCATGAAAAAAATATTCCCCTCCCCAGGTTGTGGTGGGAGGGGCTAGGGGAGGGGGCTAAAAGTATTTGCAGAAAAGCTCATCACCCTCCCCCTCGCCCCCTCCCATCAAGAGACTGTGTCACAACTGTCTCAACGAGAGGAATGAGCATCATATAATATCCCCTCTCCCCGGCGTTAGCTGCGGGAGAGGGAGAGGGTGAGGGG
>JAGVPM010000134.1 GCA_020052235.1 Candidatus Goldiibacteriota bacterium | reverse complement strand
TGCCGTTCAACCATGCTGACAAGTTTGAACTCGATTTTATCCTGCCAGGTATGGGTGGTTTCAAACATGCCCTCGTTAATCATGTAATCCATGTAATAAACCCATTCCGAAAGATGGGCCACACGCACGACAAACCCTTCCTTGGTCAGCCGGCTGATCAGTCCCTGGCGTGAAAACCGGTCCCGGCGGACAAAAATTTCTCCCACGACAGCCACAAAATTGGCCTGATCCAGCTCGAATTTTCTGGGAATGGTTGAAAACCGCCGGGAAGTTGCTTTTAATTGGGCGTACAAAGACCGGCCTTGACCCATAATGGATTTTTCAATTTTCCCTAATTCTTCTTCATAGATCTCTATGCCGGCAACCGGGTCTTTGGCCATGGCCAAAATGGAATTCCGAATGTCTTTCATCACATCGCCGACTAGAATCGCTTTCCACGAATTCATGATAAATGTATTGCCCAAACCGGCATAACGATTTTCATTTTCCAGTGAAATCATGGCCACATCACGGATATCCAATTTCATAAGCAAATCGCGTATGAAAATGCGGTACTGCCCCAACCGGCAGTATCCGGCCGCGGCGGGCATAAATAAAATCGTGTTTTCACCGGGAACACGCGAATGCTTGATGTATTTGAGAAACGAACCTATGCAAAGAATCATGGGCAGGCATTCCTTGCAGGTCGTATGGCCGCGTCCGTATTTGAGCACATCAACATCGGGCACGGGCAAACCTTCGGTACGGATGCCGATCTGATTAAATGTGGCCGCCAGCACACGGGTGGTCGCATCGCCCATGTTGGGGATAACCAATTTAACGCTCGGGTCCGTGAGCGGGATGGCCTTGCCCTGGGAATTAACCATTACGGTTTTAGTCCCCACGCGCTCGATCGTGGAATGGATAAAGTGCGTGTAATCGCGGTCATGCAATTCATGACTGATTTTCCGGTAGTTGCGGATGATGTCAATAAACGCTTCCAAGCGGGTGTTAATCCCGGCATCGGCGGAATGGCCGTCCAATTCCAGCGTGAGCGAGGGCTTTACGCCCATGATATCCCTAAAATAGGTGATCAATATGGAATCCTGCGCACATAAAAAATTCATGATGAAGGTCGCGAACAATTGCGGGTGTTGCTTGACGAACCGGGCGACTTTTAAAATGCGGTGGCCTTTTTCCCAAAACATCAGCGGATCGTCGGGTATGGTTTCCCAGGGCAGCATTTCGTAAGGAAACGTATAAATGCCCCGGGAGGCATATTTAAAAGGTATGCCCTTATTCGCTTCTTTCGACAAGCTGTTGTAGGGCTGCCCCACGATGACCATGCCGAACAGGGTTTTATCCGCTTCGATTTTTTCCAGCACCAGGGCGCCGGCTGCTTTGCATTTGGCCCAAAAAGCCTCTTGCTGCGAAATTCCGAATTTAAGCGCTTTGAGCCCATCGTCCTTGGATTTGCCGAATTTGAGCGCAATTTCCTGAAACACTTCCGACTCGGACTCAAAGCCCCGGGAAAAATTCAAGGTGGGCGAAATCATTTTCGGCTTAAATTCATTCTGCCGGTCCTGAAATCCCTCGGTGAGAAAAAAGGCTTCGCCTTGCACAAAAATACACGTGCAGTGAAACTCCTTGCGGATATTATCCTTTTCCTGGACGAACATTTCTTCAATGTGCGGCATAAAAATGTAATCGGGCTTTTTACCCAGCAAATCATGAAACATGCCGAGTGAGATTTCGCAGGGGAAACAAAAGGATGTCTCTTTGCGCTCCAAGCCTTCGGGACAGACCCGGTCGGAGAGAACCACACGCACGCCCAGCTGATTAAAATAATTATAAAAAAGCGGAAGCACGGAATACATCAGAAACGTTTTGTTGATTCCCACCACGGGGGCATTTTCCGGCAAAGATGTTTGATCAGGCGCAAATTCATTGAAAAGCAAATGGTTGCGGTACGCCACCAAATCAAATTTTTCCGAGTCCACATTGATTTTATGCAGCAGGTTGTAATATTTGTTGCACGCGCCGCCAAAGGCATGCACTTGGTTCTCCACCTTGATGCGGCTGATCACGCATCCCCGGTCGCATTTTTCTTTTCCGCCGCCGCACACGAAACTTTTTTGATACTCCACTTCGCGCTGCGCCAGATGGGCCAGATCAAATAACGCAGGAGAAAGAAATCCCATTTCCAACTGCGTTTTAATTTCCAAAGCCACGCCAAAAGCCCCCATCAACCCCGGATCCGGCGGAACCACAATTTCTTTGTCAACCAAGCCGGCCATGGCCGCGGGCACCGCGCGGTTGTAGCAAACTCCTCCTTGCATGAAAACTTTTTTGCCCACCGGACGGTTCCCTTTAACGCGGTTGGCGTAATTGACGCAAACGGAATGGACCAAACCGGCCAGAATGGATTCTTTGCTGACCCCTTCCTGGAAGGCGGTCTTGATGTCGCTGGAAATGAAGGCGGCGCATTGATCATTGAAATTCGGCAATGTTTCCGCCTGCAAAGCCAGATCGCTGATCTCTTTGACGTCAATGGACAGCGACTCGTGCGCCACTTCTTCCAGGAAAGAACCAGTGCCGGCGGAACACGCCTCGTTCATGGCATAATCCGAGGGAACGGAATTCGTGATGTGCGTATATTTGGCATCCTGGCCGCCGATTTCAAAAATCGTGTCGACGTCGGGATCATAATAAACCGCGGCCTTGGCGTGGGCCACAATTTCATTGATAATGCCGTCGGTAAGCGCATGCAACCCGGCAATTTGCCTTCCGGACCCGGTCGTTCCGAGCCCGATAATTTTTATGGAGGTATGGCCGATCTGCTCCTGCAAACTCCGGTAACAATTTTGCGAAGCCGTGATCGGATTGCCGTTGGTGCGCAAATACACCGACGCCGCGATGCCATTGTCCCGCACCCGCAACAAGACCGCTTTAGTGGTGGTGGAGCCGACATCCAATCCGACAATGCACTCATCGCCGTTTTCAACCTGGACGCGGTGGGATTCTTTAAACGTGACCTTGTGCAGGGAATTTTTCAAGGATGGCAAAAAAGTAAAGCTGCTGGTTGACGGGTTGAACAAATTTTCCATAGTCACGGCGCCGGCCCGGGGCGGTTGTTTCAAGGCCCAAAGGGCGGCTCCCAAGGCTTCGAAATAGGCGGACTGGGGCGAAAGCGTCAATTTCTCCATCCGGCCGCTTAAATACTTCATCACGGACGAATTTTGCGCGCCGCCCCCTATCATCAGGGCATCGCGCACATTGGATTTAAGCAGCAATTCATGAATTTTCGAGGCGATCATTTGGCATAATCCAGCCGCAACATCTTCGATCGTGACGCCTTTATTCAACGCATGGGTACAATCGCTTTTGCAAAAAACCGAGCAGCGGCCGCTGACCGGATAAGGATCGCCTGCCAGGGCTTTTTCAACGGCATCGGAAACGGAAAGATTCATGCGCTTAATCTGTTGGAGAAAAAATTCGCCTGTCCCGGATGCGCACTTATTGCCGGTCGTAACTGTTCTGATTTTCCCGGTTTTATCCAGAATATAGACTATGATCGTTTCGCCGCCGGCGGAAATAACCGCTTCGGGAACGGCTTTATCCTGCAACGTAAACTCCAGGGCGTGTTCCACGGCTTCGGGTTCGGCCAGCGTGGGTAAATTTACGATATGGCGGAATTTCCTGCCCGTAACCCCGATGGTATCAGCCTGAAAAGTCCCCTGCTCGAATAATTTCTTTACTATCCCTTTCGGATCACCTTCATGCGGCAGGCGCATAGAGTGGCGAATTTTCGTTTCATTGTTTTCCTTTTCAAGCAGTACAACGGTGACCGTGGAAGCACCTAAACAAACGCCCAAACTTCTCATCGCAGTTCTCCAATAAATAAAATAACTCGATTTTGGCAAGAAAAAAAATGCGCCAAATTCGAGCCGGGTAAAACATTTTCACCACACCCATTTACACGGGAAAGCCTGAAAAACAGGCATAAATATATCCCGCAGGTTTCTAAAAGTCAAGTATAATGCCCTATATTCGGTGCAGCCTAATGAAGGATTTAGGACAAATTCCGATACTGGTATTGTCACTACAGCCGCCAAATGTACGCGGCCAATTCGGGGGGGACTTATGAATATTTGTCTGGCTACGGATACCTATTTGCCGCGAGTCAATGGTGTGGTTCGCTCGGTGCAATCTTTTGCCGAGCAGTTCCGGAAACAAGGCCACCGTGTGTGGATTTTCGCCCCGGCCTTTCCGGATTACAAGGATTTGGAACCCGATATCGTGCGGTTCCCATCGCGCTACCTTTTTTTTGATCCGGAAGACCGCTTAGCCAACATGAAACACCCGCAATCCAAGGCGTTGGTCAAGAGCTTGGCCGACTACAAGTTCGACATCATTCATAACCAGGCGCCTTTCGCACTGGGCCTGGCATCCGTTAAGTGGGGCAAAGCGCATCACATCCCCCTGGTATCCACCTATCACACCCTGTTTGAGGCCTATGTGCATAATTATTTGAAAGCGGTCCCGGAATTCGCGGGACGCTGGGTGGCCGCGCGTTTTTCCTGCTGGTTTTGCAACAAACATGATCTGATCATCGCCCCCTCATCCCCCATGGCCGATGCGCTTAAAGCTTACGGCGTCACGGCCCCCGTGGCCATCAACCCCACCGGCATTGATCTCGCGCCCTTTCAGCACCTGGACGGGAAACGCATGCGCGAAAAACTGGGATTTGCCAAAGACGACATCATGCTATTAACCATGGGCCGGGTCGCGCGGGAAAAAAATCTGCCGTTTCTTCTGGATGTTATGGAACGCCTGATACCTTTGCAACCCAAAGCGCGCCTCGTCATCGCAGGGCAAGGTCCGGCCTTGGAAGAAATCAAGGCCGCAGTGACCCGGCGCAAGCTGGATTCCAAAATCGTGTACATCGGGTATTTAAACCGCCAGGACTGGGCTGATCTGTACGCGGCCGCCGAATTGCATCTGCTCGCTTCCGTGACGGAAACTCAGGGCATGGTATTGACCGAAGCCATGGCCGCAGGCACGCCCTGCGTGGCCGTGGGGGCCATGGGCGTGAAGGATGTCATGGCCGATGGCGGCGGATTGATGGTAAATTTGGACCTGGCCGAATACACCCAGGCCGTGCAGCGCCTTCTGACCGACAAAAAATTGTACGCACAAAAACTGGAAGAAGCCAAACGGCAGGCGCAGAATTGGTCCATTCAAGCCAAAGCCAAGGAACTGCTGGGAAAGTATGAAACTCTGATTGCAGGGTATAAGAACAAAAAAAAGTGAACTGGAAGACTCTTGGGCTTAGATCAAAAAAAGTTCTTTACAGTATCGCCCCCTTGGAGACTGTGTCACAACGCGTCAAATAGAGATTGCTTCGTCGCTTACGCTTCTCGCAATGACAGAAAATCCTTTAAATACTGTCATTGCGAGCGACCGCAGGGAGCGCGGCAATCTCGTTTTTCGCGTTACGACACAGCCCCTTGAAAAAGGGGGCGATACTGTAAGTCCGGCAACCGCCTATCGCATCAAATGGCCAAGGTAGGCCACCAGCACCACCGCCGCTACGTGCAACATCCACCAGCCTGGTTTCCAAAGCAAAAACCGATGCATAGTAATCCTCCTTTAGACCCAGAAATAATAACCCAACAGGAAAGCCGCAGTCAACCCGGCCGCATGCACATACCACCAGCCCATATTGGGATACCGCCAAAAACGGCCTTGCCGGTGCGGGGCCTCGTCATTTTTGAAAAGTTCCAAATCGAATAAGGCTTTCCCCACTAAAAACTTTCCCCACAAGATCACAATGTCCGGAATAAGTTTGTATTTCATCATGGTGATGGTGCCGTGGCCAGCATGCCGTTGAGAACATAGCCAAAAGGTATGGTTTTTTTAAATGAAAACAGCAAGGGTACGATGATCACACTGAGCAGCCCGGCAATGAACGGAATAAGATTGATGACTTCCCTGGCCGGAGGATGAATGAACAAATGCAGCCCCCAACCGCCCAGGGCTAAAAACCAAAGCGACACCAGCAACGTAATTCGCAAATTCGTTTTCTGAGTCATATTGCCACCTCCTTAAATTGTGCAAGTTGCTTTACACTGTACTTGAAGAAGTTACCGGGGTTCGAGTGCGCGGACGGCATTCATGCCGCCCTCTACATCCTTAACTTGCGTATATCCCCGGCTTTGCAGGAATTTCAAAGCCTGGAGGGAACGATGTCCGCTCCGGCAGATCAGTATAACCGGACGATCCTTGGGGATCTCGGCATAGCGTTTTTCCAACTCCGGCAGGGGTATATTTTTAACTCCCGGAAGGCTTCCCAACGGCCCGGAAAGTTCTTCCGGCTGGCGTACATCGATCAGCAAGGGTTTCTGCCCGCTCCGCAGGTTTTCCAACAACACTCCGGCTTGCACCCGATCCGTTGATTCCGCGGTGCATCCCGTCAACCAGCTCAACAATCCCATGATCGCAACCCCCAGCTTAAGATATTTTTCATCACACGCTCCCCAAACGGCATTAACCGCTGCAGCTGGTAATATATAAGCATATTATTATATTTATATCAATGCATTTTTGTAGAGACGCAAAATTTTGCGCCTCTACCGCCACTGATACTTCAATCCGCCCAGGGCCGAAAACCGCGGCGTATTGTACCCCACGACCTCCGTGTAGTCCGCATCCAGCACGTTGTCGAATTTAACGTATGCTTCCAATTCCTTGGTGACCGCATACGCCAGCCGCAAATTCACCAAAGTGTAGGGATTTAATGTCACGCGGGTGCCGTTCTCCCGGCCCCAGCGCGGGCCTACACGCTGCGCCGAGGCATGCAACCCGATGCCTTGCCATTGGTACCCGGCGTCCAAGGTGAATTTGTAATCCGCCCGCCGGTCCAAGGGCACCGGCCCCAGAGTATCTTGCTTGGTCAAGTCATTGGCCGTGAGCTTGGTATATCCCAAACGCAGTGTCAAATCCTCCATGGGCACCGCCGCGCCGAATACTTCCCACCCTTGGGTTTGAACCTTGCCCAGATTCGCATACCGGTTGGTGCTGAAATCATAATTAATTTGATTGGCAAAATCTGTTTGAAAATAAGTAACACCGGCTTTGCAGGCGTTCCCGATTTTTTGCTCCACCCCGGCGTCCCATCCCGCGGAAGTCTCGGGTTGCAGTTCCACATTGCCGTAGCTGGAATAAAGTTGATACAGCGAGGGCGCATTGAAGCCCGTGCCCCACGAACCGCGCACGCTGCTGCCCGTAGGCGCCCAGGTGTACACCGGCGCCAGGCGGCAGGTAAAACGCGCGCCATAGCGGTCGTAGTTATCCCAGCGCGTGCTGACATCCAGCACTGCTCCCCACTGCGTGATACGATCTTCCAAATACAGCCCGGACAAATGCGTGGACTGCTCATCAAAATAATCCCCGTACTGCGGGTCCTGGGAACGTCCCTGTTCCTGGCGGTAATTGATGCCGGCCACCACGGAATTCCAGTCCACCACATCCACTTGATGCCGCCAATCCAAATTCACATTGCGCCCGTGATAGGTGCTGGCATTGTCCACCCCCGGCGCCGGTTCGTCATGATACTCGCGGTCATCCTGCGCCAATCCGGCGCTTAAAGTCTGTTGCCACCACGCATTCAGCCGCCCGGTCATGTCCCAATGCGCGGATTGTTGCACGGAATTCTTGGTGAAATTCAATGTATCCCCGGCATCATTGCCAAAATAATCCAATTGCGCATCTTCGCGCCCCTGGCGGTATGACGCATGCGTGGACCAATCCGGAGAAATCGCGTATCCCAGCCCCAGGTCCACGGTCCAAAAACGAAAACCATTGGGCTCCAGGTCCGGAACCGGTTCCGCATAGGTCTGCGTCCGCTTGGCTGCGGAAAAACCTTTGGATGTTCCCCAGGATGCGCCCAGATTCATGTCCACTCCGGCGCTGGTTCCCGCAACTTCGGCGAGGGTATTCCACGTGGAATATTTTCCGCCCGAAACATCCATGCTCCCATGCCACGCTTTGGCGCCCTGCCGGGTGATGATGTTCACCACGCCCCCCATAGCCCCGGAACCGTACACCGCGCTCTGCGGGCCGCGCAGGATTTCAATGCGCTCCACATTGTCCAAGCTAAGATGCGAAAAATCCGCCGAACGCCCGGGGGAAATAGCGTCATTAATTTCCACGCCATTAATCATTACCAGCGTGCGTCCTGATTCCGCGCCCCGGATATACGCCTCGGCCAATTGCCCGGGCCCGCCGCTGGTCACTACGTCCACACCCGGAGCCAGGGTCAATGCCTCGCCCACATTATGAATGCCTTGCTGTTCCAAATCTTCCCGCGTGATCACCGTCATCGAGCTGCCGACTTGAGAGAGCGGAGAAGCTACCTTGGATGCCGAGACCACCACCGGGTCCATGACCGCCGTATGCAGCTTGGAATCCTCTTCGGCCGCAACTTGAACCGCACCCAGGGCCCCAATGCCGATTATCAACCATCCCAAAACTTTCCAACTTATCCGCATCATATGCTTCCTCCTTTTGATATCCCCCGTGGGGGCCAATTCACCTGAAAATAAAAAACGCCTGAGCCGCAGATAGTATGCGGTCTCAGGCGTTCCGTTTTTTGCCATGAGGATACGCCGCCCCTTTTTCCCTTGGGGTTAAGCGTTGTATAAAATCGCAAGTCGGTCTTCTGACTCCCGGATCGTCCCTCCAACGGCGCCTTCCCGGGCAAGCCCAGTGGCCAAACTACCGTTTTCAGTCCCCGGTTACAGCGGCGGGTCCGTCTCCGACTTTCACGGAGTTCCCATTACTCGCGAGATTTGAACCTATTGTATGGGTTTATTTTTGAATGTCAATCAAATTGATTAAAGCAGCGATTCTAAATACGTTGAGCTTCCGGTTTTCAAGATCTCACGAATAACTTTTTCCGTGGCCGCGCCTATGCCCTTGATCTGCTGAAGCGGGCCTTCCCATTGGGCAATGGGTTTTTCCAGGCGCGCCAAACTGCGCGCCGCGAAACCATACGGCGACGGCCGTCCTTCCAACTGCAACAAGTAATCCAAATGCTGCAGCATGACCAATACCAAGTCCTGCCCGCTGATACGGTCCCGGTATAAACCCGGCGGTACTCGTTTGGGCATATGATGCAGCTTGGCCGCCTGGGCAAAAGCCGCGGATATTTTCGCGTAATACGCTGCCGAAGCGTTTCCCCAAACCGCATCCCGGTACAGGCCCGTATAAATTGCCTTCAGCTCCGGTTGCACGCGATCCAATACTTTGAAGAAATAATCCCATTGCCGCCCGGGTTTCAAGGTCATGCCGCCGAAAACCACAAAATCAACCCCAACGGTTTTGGCTGCTTGCACAGCGGCTGCGATTTGTTCAGGTGAATCGGAAATCCCCGGAATCACGGGCATGAGAAACATACCCGTGGCCAGTCCTGCAGCTTTGGCGCGCGCCAAGGTTTGCAGGCGTTGCGAGGGCAAGGAAGTGCCGGGCTCGAACACCCGCGCCAACTCATCATCCACGCTGGAAAAGCTCATGCTTACAATTGCGCGCGTTTGCGTGTTGATGCTTTGCAGCAAATCCAAATCACGTTCCAGCAAACTGGATTTGCTCAGCACGTGCACCGGTTGTCCAACTTCGCGCAACACTTCCAAAGCGCCGCGGGTTAAGCGGCACTTTTCTTCTATGGGCTGATACGCATCCCCCACGCCCCCTCCCACAATCATATAACCGCGCGGCCAGGGGACGCGTTTGCGCTTCGGGTCCAGCTCTTTTTTAAGCAGCTCCAGGGCATTGCGCTTCACCACAATATCCCGGCCGAACTCGCCCGCTACCTGATATTTCTCCGCGCGCCCGTCGCAGTACACGCAATTGTGCGCGCACCCCCGGTACAAGTTCATGCCCGCAATGGATAAAAACCAGGAATCCACGCCCCGGTGCTTGCGCAGCAAACTTTTGGCATCCGCTTCCTGAATCATGGCACTTCCTTAGAAATCACCAAACTTTTTTTATCCTAGGGCATCGTCTATGGCTTTTTAAAACATCGGATCCGAAGCCCAACATTTTACTCCGTGCATAAATATGGCACACGTACCAACTTAAGCGCCCGTCGTGAATTCAGGGGGACACATTGTGGAGGGCCTGACCCGATGTTTTAAAAAGCCATAGACGATGCCCGTTTATATCAATATGAACTTTTCCAAAAAACTTCACTTAAACAATCATGAAGCAATCCCTAGATAGGCTCTTTTTACCAATGCGTTTTCCAGCAGGTTGGCTCCGGTATCGGCCAGCGTGATTCTGCCGGTTTCCAGGACATAGGCCCGCTCGGCGATTTGCAGGGATTTTTTCGCGTTTTGTTCCACCAGCAAAACCGTAATGCCTTGTTGATGGATGGTGCGGATAATTTGAAAAACTTTTTCCACCATCACCGGCGACAAGCCCATGGACGGTTCGTCGAACATCAGCAGTTTGGGGCGCGCCATCAGGCCGCGGGCAATGGCCAGCATCTGCTGCTCGCCTCCGCTCAAAGTTCCGGCCAATTGGTTCCGCCGCTCGCGCAGCACGGGAAACATGGTTTCCATTTCTTCCGCATGCCGGAGCGTATCCGCGGCATTTTTCTCCGCATAGGCGCCCATTTCCAAATTTTCCCGCACCGTCATTTTCGGAAATACTTTGCGCCCTTCGGGAATCTGCACCACGCCTTGGCGGGCGATTTTCCAGGCCGGCATTTTGTGTATTTCCGCGTCTTGAAACCGCACGGTCCCGCTTTGCACGGGCACCACGCCGGAGACGGCATTAATCAACGTGGACTTGCCCGCGCCGTTGGCGCCGATAATGGCCACGATTTCTCCTGCGTCCAAATGCAGGCTGACTTCTTTTATTGCGGCGATTTTGCCATAGGCCACGGAAAGATTTTCAATGTTCAGCATACGCTTAAGCTCCAAGGTAGGCCTCGATGACTTTAGGATCTTTTTGAACTTCGAACGGGCTGCCTTCGCAAATTTTCTTGCCATAGTCCAGAACCGCCACGCGGTCGGAAATATTCATAACCACATCCATTTGGTGTTCAATTACTATAATGGCTATGCCTTTGCGTTTGATCACTCCCATCAGCCCCATAACCTCAGCGCTTTCCGTGGGGTTCATGCCCGCCGTGGGTTCATCCAACAACAGCAGCGACGGTTCCGTGGCCAGGGCGCGGGCGATTTCAATCCGGCGCTGATCGCCGTAAGCAAGATTCTTCACCAGGTCATTGCCAGCTTTAAGCAAGCCCACCAGGTCCAGCACGGAACGGGCATAGTCCTGAATGGCCTTTTCCTCCTGCTTAAAGCCCGGAGTCCGCAGCAGCGCCTCGGCCAGTTCGGACCGGGTGCGGACGTGCCGCCCGATCATGACATTTTCCAAAGCCGTCATATTGGCAAACAAACGGATGTTCTGAAACGTGCGGGCAATCCCGGCGGCCACCACCTGGTGCGGCTTGCATCCGCTGATTTTCCGGTTCTTGAAACGCACCTCGCCCCGGTCCGGGGCATATACGCCGGTGATCAAATTAAACAACGTGGATTTGCCCGCGCCATTAGGGCCGATCAGCCCCAGCACCTCGCCGTCCGCCACCTGCAGGGTAACGCCGGAAACAGCTTCCAGGCCGCCGAAATATTTGGTCGCATCCCTTATCGCGAGCAACTCCCCGGGCATTATTCCGCCTCCGGCGTGTGCAGTTCCAAAGAACGGCGTTTGGATGGAATCAGGCCTTGCGGACGGAAAATAATCACTGCCACCATGACCACGCCGAAAACCAGCATGCGGTAATCCACAAACTTGGCCCCCAAGGTGCTGCGTAAAATCTCCGGCACCCCGACCAAAAGGATGACACCCAAAACCACGCCCCCAATGTTCCCCATGCCCCCGACCACGATCATGGCCACCAAAAACACCGACTCCCAAAAGGTAAACATTTCCGGGGACACAAAGCCGATCCAATGCGCGTAAATGGCTCCGGCCAGGGCTCCGAACATGCCGCTGATCACAAACGCCACGGATTTTACGCGCGCCACGTGTATGCCCGACAGTTCCGCGGCCAATTCATCCTCGCGTATGGCTACGAACGCGCGCCCCAAACGCGAATGTTCCAAGCGGTGGCTGACCAGGACCGCCAGCAGGACAAACGCCAGGATCAGGTAATAAAAATGAATGGTGTCGTTCAAGGACCAGCCGAACAAACGGATCTCGCTGATTTTCTCCCCCACCCGCGGCAAGCCTTTGGGACCATTGGTGAGTCCCACGGTGTTGTTGGCCACCAGGCGCACAATCTCACCGAACGCCAGGGTGACAATGGCCAAATAATCGCCGCGCAACTTAAGCACCGGCAGGCCCAGCAGATAGCGTACACCTCCGCCAACCAGCACGCACACGGGCAGCGTCAGCCAAAACGAAACCCCGTGGATGCTCAATATCGCGGCCGTATAAGCCCCGATGGCATAAAAGGCCATGAACCCCAGATCCAGCAAGCCGGTATACCCGATGGTAATATTCAGCCCCAGGCACAAAATAGTATAAATGCCGATCAGGCAGGCAATGTAAAGAGCATAGGCATTATCGCCACCCCATAAAAACGGCCATACCAGCAGCAGGAGTAAAACCCCCGACATCAGATACGGTTTGGAAATCGGCAGTTTCATATTTTCTCCGTCACTTGCTCGCCGAACAATCCGCCGGGTTTAATGATCAACACCACGATCAGCACCACAAAGGCAATTACGTCTTTGTATTCCGAGGACAAATAACCGGCGGCAAAAACTTCCAGAATGCCCAAAATAAATCCGCCCGCCATGGCCCCCTTGATATTCCCCACCCCGCCCAACACGGCCGCGGTGAATGCCTTAATGCCCGGAAAAAAACCCATATTGTATTTAATGCTGCCGTAATACAAACCGTTTAACACTCCGGCCGCGCCGCCCAAACCGCCGCCGACAAAAAAAGTCAGGGCAATAATGGTGTTCACATTGATGCCCATCAACTGAGAGACCAGGTGATTTTGCGCCGTGGCTTGCATGGCTTTGCCCATTTTGGTTTTTCGCAAAAATAAGTTCAGCAGCAGCATTAGAATCACGGCCAGGAAAAAAATAAAAATTTGGAGCGTGCTGAGGGTGACTCCCCAGAATTCAAACTGGCGAATGGGAAATTTTTCCGGATAAGGCATGGACTGGGCGCCGACAGTCAGCATGATGAGATTTTGCAGGAAAATGGAAATGCCAATGGCGCTGATCAGCGGGGACAAGCGGGGCGCATGCCGCAACGGGCGGTAAGCCACACGCTCCACCAGCATGGCAACGGCTCCGGAGCCGAACATGGCTGCGGCAAACACCGCGAACATGGCTGGGCCGGACGCGGCCATGGGCAGCACGCAAAGCATGCCCAAACCGCAATAGGCGCCCAGCATGAAAATTTCGCTGTGCGCAAAATTAATCATCAGCAACACACCGTACACCATGGTGTAGCCCAATGCAAACAGCGCATATATGCTGCCGAGGGTCAGCCCGTTGATCAACTGCTGAATAAACATATTAACCTTTATTAACACATAATTAAATTAGATGTTTAAACAGTAATTCCTCTCCCCTTGGAGACTGTGTCGTAACGCGAAAAACGAGATTGCCGCGCTCCCTGCGGTCGCTCGCAATGACAGCATTTATGTCATTGCGAGAAGCGTAAGCGACGAAGCAATCTCTATTTGACGCGTTGTGACACAGTCTCTTGAGGGAGAGGAATCTTCTTAACTGTATTAACGCTCTCCGATTATTCCAGATACTTAAACTTCCCATCTTTCACTTGATAAATACAGATGGTTTTGTTCAGCGTATCGCCGTTGGCATCAAAACTGGTCTGGCCTAAAATGCCGTCGTATTTCATGCCCGCTACTTTCCCCACAATTTGCGACGGATCCTGTTTGGCCTGAAAGATCGCGGCCAGGAGCAGGTTGGTGGCTTCGTAGGTGTAGGTATCATACGACTGCATGTCAACGCCGGGATATTTTAATTTAAACTTCTCCACAAACGCTTTGGCTTCGGGAAGTTTTTCCAAGGCCACCCCCATCATGGTGGCATAATCGCCTTCGCTGGCCTTGCCTGCAATTTTTATATATTCAGGCGAATAAATTCCTTCTCCGGAAAAATGCGGAACAGTCAATCCCAATTCCTTGGCTTGTTTGGTCAGCAGGCCGCCTTCAGTGTACATCCCGCCGAAATAAATCAATTGCGGACTTTTGGTTTTAATGGTGGTCAACAAGGCTTTAAAATCTTTATCCCCCAAATCGATTCCATCATAACTTACCACCGTGAGCTTGATCTCCGCGGCATGCTTTTTAAAACTTTCCGCCAAGCCCTGGCCATAGGCAGTCTTATCGTGAATCACGGCAATCCGGCTGACTTTAAGCACCTTCGCCGCATAATCAGCCGCAAAGTAACCTTGCAGGTCATCGGTGGGACATACGCGAAAAACGTTTTTCAATCCCTGCAATGTAAGTTTGGGATTGGTGGATGCCGGAGAAATCATCACCAAATTGCGTTTGGCATAAATTGAACTGGACGGGATGGAGCAGCCGCTGTTCAGGTGGCCGATCACGCCTAAAATGCGCTTGTCGGAAATAATCCGGTTGGCCGCGCTCACCGCTTCCTTGGGATCGGCGCGGTCGTCAAAAGGCACCATCTCCACCGGCGTGTCGCCGAAGAGCTTGGCCGCATTAGCCTCTTCCACGGCAATTTCCATACCCCGCTTCATGCCCTGGCCCATGGCCGCCACATCACCGGTCAAAGGAACCACCAGCGCCAATTTAACCGCAGGTTTATCCTGAGCACAGCCGCCCAAACCGAACCAAGCAAGCACACAAACCATGGTTATAATTTTCTTCATCGCTTCACAGCCCCCTGATGATATTTTTATTATTTCAGCGTTTAAATCCACATGGGGCGAATTCTATCATATCTCCGCCCGAAGTGTTTGGTAAAAAATCCCCATTGCTTCTTTTTCAATCCACGGTTTGTGCCCGCAGTGCTTCAACAAAATGAAACGAAACTGTTTAAGCACAGCCGCCAAAGGCGCTTGCACGCCTTGGGCCGGGTGCGGATCATGCTCGCCATGGATGGCCGTCACCGGACAAACAATGGAGCGGCCGAATTCCAGCAAGCGCCCGCTGCCTCGCAGGGCTGCGGCTTGGGGCCACACGCTGCAATAAATTTCCCAACTCGCATCCACTACTTCTGCATCCACGGCAACAGGAGCGTAGGCATCTACGTGAGTGAATAAAGCCCCCAACTCCGCCAAGATTTCATTTTCATCCTGCGTTCCGGGCTGATCCAACTGTTTTGCCAATACATTCAGTCGTTGTTTTTGATCGGGAGTCATCCTGCTCAGGCGGGTGGCTTCGGTCTGTTGGGCGTAAACTTCCTCAAATCCGCCGCTGCTGATTAAAATAAGCTTGCGCACCAAAGCCGGATATTGCGCTGCAAGTAAATAGCTCAACCAAGCGCCCCAGGAAAAACCAATCAAGGTCACGGGTAAATCGCCGTGTTGTTCCAGGGCCACTTTCAATTCCGCAACCTGGCCTTCCAGCGACAACGCCGTTTGGAGCGGTTCCAACACACCCATAGTCCTGGAAAGCTCCCGGGCTATTGGCGCCATTTCTCCGGCCGCACCCGGACCGCCATGGACCACCGCCAAGTTAAACGGCGCCGCGCCGTAGCTGCGAATTTTCGGATGATGCAATGCAACCCTCCTGTTACTTGATCCCGCGCGGTATCAAGGGATTGATCTCAACGGCTTGCCCGGCGCGGGCCTGATACACGGCCGCCGGTTGCACCAGGGCTTCCACTTTTCCGCCGGGTGAAACCCGCAGCATGCCTCCGGTGGGAATTCCGTACCCTTTGCGGTTTTTGCCCAACAGGGGCACAGCCGCCCGCAACTCGTCCCATCCGTCTTTTTCCGCATGCGTGTCGCACACAACCGGCGCCAGGCCTAAACAGGCGAACAATTCGGCCGTAGCGTCGTCTTTGGGGTTTTCCCAGCGCACCCAGTGGGTGCCCAGCATAATGCTTCCGGCCGATATTCCAAAAAACAATTTTCCTTTCATATATATATCGTGCAAAAAAGTCACCAAATCGTGTTTGACCAACCACCGCATGCCCTCTTCCACATCCCCGCCGGAAACAAATACAATATCCGCCGCTTGCAGGCATTGCTTGGCAGCATCCACATCAGCTTGATTCTTGGCCAAGCGCACCCGGTCCACGCTGGCGCCGGCGCTTTTAATTAAAAGAGCTATGGCTTTGAAAAAAAAAGTGTCATCGCCATTGGCTGTACCGATATAAGCCACGCACGGTTGCGGTTTCCCAGTTTCGGCAAAAATCATTTTAAGCAGCGGCGTCATGGCTCCGGGGTTGCGCCAATTTCCGCCCGCCAACAGATACACTGGTTTCTTCGTGTTCATGCCAATAATCCTTTCGCGTCATAGTCGAAATTCATTCGCGTACGGCGGTATTTCCCCGAAGCCGCCGGTTCCAGGTCGCCGCAAACCTCCAGGGAAACCTTGGCATCCGGGCCATAGAGCGAAACCAAAGCCGCCCGGGTTTCGGAAATTACCCGGTCAGCAGGGGCTGAAGCTACAAGTTTGAGCGCATACTCGCCGGCTAAATTTTGCTCCAAAAAATAATCGCGCAACCCTGCGACCGGCGCCAACGCATCGTCCAGGGTGGTCGTAACCAATTTTCCGCGCGTGGTAAACGTAGCATTGGTTAAGCGGCCCTCAATGGCCGAAAGACGAAACCCTTCCTTGCGTCCGCAGGGACACGCCGCACGGGTATCCAATCTGCCCAGATCGCCCACGTCGAACCGGACCAGCGACGTCCAGGGATTCCCAAACGTAGTCACCAATATACGCCCCAAATCCGGACCGCCGTGCTCAGGTTTTAGGGGTTGAAAATCCACCCGGCAAAATTCCGTATTCTGATGCAGCGTGCCGTGCTCGCATTCCATGAATACATACCCCACCTCGGTGGCCCCGTAGGAACTCACCAGGGGCGATTGAAATACCTGCCGGATACTGCGCACATGCAGGGCCGACGTGAACTCGTAGGTAAATAAAATGACCCGGGGCTGATACAAACGCACCCCACGGTCAATGGCCCACCACGACAAACGCGCCAACAGGGAGGGATTTACTTCCAATACCACGGGCTGATAGTCTTCCAGTTCGCGCGCCATGCGCTGGAAATGCCGTTCCTCCCATTCGCGCGCGCTGGCTTTTTCATTTAAAAAAAGAAAACGATCCAAGCAACGTGCCGGCATGGGCAAATCCGTTTCAGAACGAAACCCCACACTCCGGGCGCTGGCCAATTGCGCTTCCCGCTGCGTGCCGTCCAATTGGGCGGTATGGGCATTCAATTTCCAGGACGCAATTTCCGAAGCATTCCACCAGGCCTGATTCCAGATATTCGTGACCTTTTCCTCGGTGGTGCCGCTGGTCTGCACATATTCTATTTCCCCGTGCTGCACTCCTTCGGCAACCGAACGCAGTCCGGGCACCAACCCCTGGGGAAAATTTTCACGTATTTCCTTTTTCGTCAGCACCGGCATGGCCGCATACCGTTCATCCGCCGAAACCAGTTCACCCGGATCATGCGCTTGCCAGGCACGATACGCGGGTGCCGCGCTAAGCGCCAAGGTCAAGGCCGTTTGCGAACGTTGCAGATATTCCGGTGAAAAATAATGGTTACGGATCATAAGAACCTTCTTCCGCGCTCGGCCGAAAAAATTTAAACAGCGGCTATCGCAATCTTTTTTCAATTCGTCTCCCTAGCTGTTTTTTCCTCCAAACCGAAGCGGTCGCGGAGTTCAGGCCAGAGTTTCAACAGTGAAATCAACATGGCCGCCAGGATCGGGCCTATGAAGATACCCAATATGCCGAACATATTAATCCCTCCGAAAACCGCAACCAATCCCACCAAAGGATGCATGGCGACTTGCCCGCGCAGCATCAAGGCGCGGATAATATTATCGGTCATGCTGGTCAGCGTACCGATGATCAGCATGATGATCAATTTACCGATGGACCCCTGCATATAAAGGTATCCTATGCCCGCCAGCCAAATAGGTGCTCCGCCCACCACCGGCAGCCAGGAAAAAAGGAACATGGCGCCGCCGGCCAAAAATGCTCCCGGTACGCCCAAACTTATAAAACACACAGCTCCAAAAACCGCCTGGCAGGATGCAGAAATCAGACTGGCTAAAATTGTGGAAACCGCAGTGCCCTGAAATGATTCGATTAATTTTTCCTGCACGGTCGTGTTGAGCGCGCTCAATCCCAGCATCCAATTCACGAAACGCTTCCCGTCCATTAAGAAAAAAAAGCAGGCAATAACCGCCAGGGCTATTTGCAGCATGAATTGAGGAATGCCCCTGGCCAAGCTGAAAATTCCCGCAGTGATGTACTGCCCGAGGGCGTAAAGCGCGCTTTTTAATTGTACGCTGACATGGGCCGGATCGCCGATTATGGTTTTAACTAACTCAAAACGGCTAAGTGAGGCGGTCAAGGTTTGCGGCGAAAGCGCTGTTAAATCCGGCAAACTTTGAATCACAATCATCCCTTGCCGCACGGCCATGATCGAAAATCCCGCTATGGGAACGATAACCAATACCAATAAGAACAACGTCACCGCCATTGCCGCCGTGCGCGGCCCATATTTCTTTATCCGCAGCCACTTGTACACTGGATAGGTCAACATGGCCAGTGTTCCGCCGAGAAACAAGGCTAAAAGATATGGGCCTATCATCCAAAAAATAACCGCCAAGCACCCAAGCAACAAGCCCAAAAAAGTGCGCAAGTGCGTCCGGCTTATTTTTTCAGACATGGTCACGCCTCCTCAATTATTAACGTTAAGCTGCCGGCTTCTTTCAAACCCGATGCAGTGCAGTATACAGGGAGCTTGGCGGTCTTGCATTAAAATTGAACATCCCGGCCGGACGCATATTCATACTTTTTAATTTCGCCTTTGTGCTGGAGAAAAAAATGCGCTACACTTATACTTGTGTTTCCAACCGATCATGCCAACGAGGCGAATTTTTCAACATGCGTGACTATTTCAAATCGGTTCCAAACATCGCCGGCTTAGGTCTGGGCCTGCTTCTGCTTGCCGCCTTCCTCCCATCCCCGGGCTGGACGAATGAAATCTCCGTAAACTTGTGCATACCGGCAAGGTAAGATTCGAATCCTGCTCCGATCCTTGGATCCAGCCCAAAGACATCAAGGCATTGACCGACGGTACCACCCAGACGGCTTGCCAAATCAAGGTACAGCGCGACCTGCCCACGGACTTGGTTTATTCCTTCGGCAACGAGGTCGTGAGTGCGGAAAAAATCGAAGTCCAACTTAACGTAGAAAAAGACTCGGACAAAATTGTGGGCCAAGTCGAGATCATGGCATCTTTGATTTCACCGCAAGTAGGTTTCCAATTGCTGCGCGAAGATACCTTGCGGGCTACAAAATTCCCGCAAACATTTTCTTTCCCCGCTGCGGGCGCCAAATGGATCCTGATCCGCTTCAAAACACCAGTGGCCACAAACACCCTTGCAGTCTCGGAAATTAATCTTTGGGGATATCCGGGCCCCCCGCAAGTTCATTATGCTTTTAAAGAAACCCCGGCCACGGCTCTGCAAGTGCTCGCCAAGCTGACCAGCGTTTCCCGCGATTTTGCCGTCAATCCCGAAGAAGCGGACTTATTTCAGGATACCAGGGACGGCAAATTGGACCGCTGGTCGTTTGACGACGCGGTACTCTTGGCATCCGGCGTGCGCACTCCTGCCGCCCGCTCGATGTATTTGGCCAAATTGAACCAACTGGAACAAGATGCCCGAAAAATGCTGGATGCGCTCAAGGACCCCATGCAAAAAGGCGCCAAACTGCATGCCTGGCTGCATGCCCGGATCTTGCGGGACTATCAATTTGACCAAATCGACCTTACCACCCTTTTGGATCAGCAAACGTTTAACTGCGTATCCGCCACCGCGCTTTACACTCTGCTGGGCAGGCGCTTGGGGTTGGACATCCGCACTGTGGAAGCTCCGGATCATGTGTTTTCCATCCTGTACAACGGACTGGCCCACGCAGATGTTGAAACGACAAACCCTCAGGGATTCAATCCGACGCGCGATCCCGAGATTATAAAACAATTTTCCGCCGCCACCGGCTTCGTCTACATCCCCGAAGAACACAAAGATAAACGCCGCGAAATCCGGGACCTTGGCTTGCTCAGCATAATCTATTGCGTCCGCGGCGCCCGGTTGGCCAAGCAGCACAATTGCCCCGAAGCGCTCCGTGCGTTTTTTTGCGCTTTAACCCTGGATTCGGAAATATATTCCGCCATTCACAACGTGCTTTCCACTTTATCCGGCTGGAGCGTCATACTGGCCTTGGACAATCATTTTCCGGAAGCGATCAAAGTGGCTCAAACCGGTTTGGAAATCGCTCCGCGCGATGAAAATCTCAATTATACCCACAAAATCATTTGCTTCCAATGGGCGGATGCGGCGCTGGATAAAAGCGATACCCAAACCGCCTTGGCAATTTTCAAACAAGCGGCCAAAGCCGCGCCCGAATCCGGGCTTGATCGTTTGGAAGCTTGGGCCTTTGTGCGGCCCGGCACAGCTTTGGTAGACCAAGGAAACCTGCAACAAGCTCTCAACCTGGCGGAATCCGCCAAGGGTCAAGTTTCAGCACCGGCGCAAACGGAATTGGAAAAATGGCGTACGGCCGTATACACTGCCTGGTATCAATCAGAATTGGAAAAACTGCAATACGCCAAAGCCGTGGATATCTTGGAGCAGGCAATCAAGGCCATGCCTAAAGAAAAACGCTTTCAATATTATTTGGGTTACGTGGTGCAAATCTGGGCGGAATCCGCCTGGCAAAAAAATGATCTCAGAAGCGCCGGGAAAATTTTAGCCGGGATGCTCAAGCGCCACCCCCGGATACCTGAGATAAAAATGGCAACAATACGGTTTTCCGGCCGGATCCTGGAACGTTCTTTGGAAGCGGTGATAAAAACCGAAGTGATGTTTCCCCTGGAAACCCTGCACACCTTTTTGGCTGACCAGGGATTCATCCACGCGTCAATCTGTGATTTCTATACCTTGCTGGCCGAGCGGCATGTGAATCACCAAGAATGGAAGCAAGGCGCGGAAATATACCAACGGGCTTTAAAAATTTTCCCTGCGGATGAACAGTTGCAAAACAATGCCGCCGCGCTTTGGGAGAGCTGGATGTCGCTCTACCTCCAAGCCGGTCATTTGGAAGAAGCCTTGGCCATCGGGGATCAGGCCGCCCTGCAGGGTTTGGACAATGCATATTTTCAGGAAAAACTTGGAGACCTCGTCGCGGTGTATGCCAAGCAATTGCTGGAAGAACAAGGCTCCGTGCAGGCCGAAGCCTGGCTGGGAAAAATGGTTAAAAAATACCCCCATAACCCCTATATTGCCGAAGCCGTGGAACAATATCTCCAAAACCGCCTGGAAGAAATTAAAAACGACCCCCGTTTTATGGACAAATCATTGGAAATCACGCGGCGCTGCCAATCTCTCCTGGTTGACGACGGTGTCCCGCAGAAGCTCACCCTGCTTCAATATGACAATTTGGCGGAAAAATACCTGCAGGATAAAAAATGGGAAAATGCGCTGCGGATTTATAAAAGCGCGCTCAAATTTTATCCCAACGACCTGCATGTGCGCAATAATATCATGGTCATATGGGACGCCTGGCAAACGGACTGCATTCGAGCCGGCGACTGGGATAAAGCCCTTAAAATTTGCGACCTGGCTTCCCAGCAATATTTGGATAAAAAACATTATGAAAATTTATTTAAGGACACGATTAAAGATTACATCCGCACCTCGTACTCGGAAGGCGGATTGTACAAATCCGGAATGCTGCTGGCTGATCTGCTGAAACAATTTCCCTTCAAACCCGTGATTCGGGAAATGGCCGTCGATCATTTTCAATCTCTGTTGGAAGCATTAAACAGCGGCAATTTGGATACTTCGGAAACCATGGGGTTGGAGATTATTAAAGCAGCGGAAAAAACACTGCACGATCCCCAAATCACGGACGATTTAAACAAGCAACTGTATACCCGGCTGGCCACTGAAGCTGAAAATAATGGAAATCGCGAGGCTGCCATCCGTTTCTATGCCGCTGCTCTGAAAAAAGCTCAGCGCGATACTCAACGTAAATCCCCAAAACCGGTTCACCCTCGCAAGCCAAATTAAAGCCTCCGCCGCACCGTCACCGTGTGTCGGCCGCTCATGGTCTTGGGCAACTCGGGCGGTGCGCATTCTTTCGGCAAAGGTTCGTCGTAGGGAAAATCCGGCAAAATTTTACGTTCAATCGGAGTGCCCAATATTTTTTCAATGTCCCGGACCACGTCCTGATCCGCCCAGGTGGTGAGCGTCAGGGCATCCCCGGAGCGCGCCGCGCGGCCGGTCCGGCCGATGCGGTGAATGTACGAGGTGGCGGAATCCGGCATATCGTAATTGATCACATGCGAAATACTCTCGATATCCAAACCCCGGGCGGCGATATCCGTGGCCGCCAGGATATGAATCGCCCCTGAACGGAAGCGATCCAGCGTGTCCTGGCGTTCCTTTTGATTTTTGTTGGCATGCATGGCATCGGCCACGTACCCGGCATGTTTAAGCTGCTGCGCAACATGATCGGCCCGGATTTTGGTCCGTGTAAAAATCAATACGGACCGGGGCGTCATGTCCTTTAAAACGCGCAACAACATATCCGGTTTCAGCTTCTGCGAAACCGGATACAGCGCGTGCGCCACCGTGCTGGCCGGAGCTTCCACATTGGCGGAAATACGTTTGGGATGATGCAAATTCTCGCCGAACATTTCCTCCAGTTTGGTGGTAAAGGTCGCGGAAAAAAGCAGCGTCTGGCGCTTTTTCGGAACCAGCTTCATGATCTTGCGGATGGAAGGCCAAAACCCCATGTCCAACATGCGATCCGCTTCGTCCAGCACCAAAAGTTCGATCTGATCTATTTTACCATTCCCACGGTCGATTTGATCCAGCAAGCGCCCGGGGCACGCCACAATTATCTCAACCCCTTGTTTCAAGGCTTTGGTCTGCTCGGCCATGCCTACGCCGCCATACACTGTGGCCGAACGCAACGGGGTATATTTCCCGAGCACTTTAATCACTTCATGAATTTGCTCGGCCAATTCGCGCGTGGGAGTTAAAACCAACATCCGGGTGTGTTTGCCGGGTTTTTCCTGCGTCAGGAGTTTGTGCAGCATGGGCAGAACAAACGCCGCCGTTTTTCCCGTGCCGGTTTGCGCCGTGCCGATCAAATCGTGCCCCTCCAGAACCAACGGGATGGCCGCCGACTGAATAGGCGTGGGTTTTTCATATCCGGCGCCGTGCAACCCGCGTTTTATCCTGGCATCTAATTCAAAGCGATCAAAATTCATATTCGTTCCTTCCGGTTATTCGGATATCCATTAATTCCTGCCGCAAGATTCTAACCCATAGCATGTTAAATAGCGAGAAGGATCTGGTCTTCTCGCCGCTCAATGCTTCCGTTCCATGGTTGCGGCATCAAAGCGCAATGTCCGCAGCTCCGGGGCCAGCTTGGCCACCAACGCCACCACCCCCAGCGTGGCGATCCCGCCCACGGCCACGCAGGGAACCGTACCGATCAAAGCCGCCAGCATCCCGCTCTCAAACCCGCCCAGCTCATTGGAAGCGCAGATAAAAATGGAACTGGCCGAGGCAATCCGTCCGCGCATGGCTTCCGGAGAAAGCAGGCGCAACATGGCCCGGCGAATCACCACGCTGACGCCGTCAAAAACGCCGCTGAAAAACAGGGCCGCCAAGGAAAGCAAAAAATCCCGCGAAAAAGCAAACACGACCATGCTCACGCCAAACCCCATGACGGTCAATAAAAGGTTCCGGCCAGCCCGTTCCATGGGAGCATAGCGGGTAGCGGCCAGCATCACCAGCAGCGCGCCCAACGCTGGCGCGGCATTAAGTATGCCCAAACCCTTGGCCCCAACGTTCAGAATGTCATTGGCATACACAGGCAGCAGGGCGATGGCTCCGCCGAAAAATACCCCAAATAAATCCAGCGCCATGCCCGCGACCAATGGTTGGGTCTTGAATAAAAACCGCCACCCTTGGAGAATCGATTCCCATAAGGGTTCCGCAGGCCGCTTGACCGCCTGCGGTTTGGGCGCAATATACCGGGTGCAAACCCAGGACAGAAAAAACAAAAAAGTGATGAGCAGGTACGAATGGGCGGCACCCCAGGCGTCAAAAATAAAACCGATGGCCGCGGGTCCAATGACGGCGCACGTGATCCAGGTACTGCTGAGCCAAGACGAGGCATTGACTGCCAGCGGCTGGGGCACCACCTGGGCTTCAAAAGCCGTTCCGGCCGGATCGGCAAATCCCCGGGCAAGGCCCACAACGAAAATCACGGCATACAGGCCCCAGACGGAAGTTTCCTGAGCATTCCATGAAAGCAAGGCCAAAACCAGCGTGCACGCCACCGAGGTAACACGGGTAACTAAGAGAATAGTCCGGCGGTTAAACCGATCAGCCACGTACCCGCCGAAAGGCGCCAGGGAAATGGCCGGAATGGCTTCCACCAGACCCAGCCAACCCAAGGCCAGCACACTGTGCGTAATTTGGTAAATTTGAAATCCGATGATCACGGCCAAGGCTTTGCCGGCCAGTGTAAAAAAACCGACCGAACCGATCAGCAGCCGAATTTCCGGAACCTGCAGCGAAGCGAACTGTTGGGTTGTGCGAGATGGTGTCTGCATACTTGTAGGTTATACCGTGCTGGCATCTTCCTGTCTATAATCCTCCAGAAATGTCCGCATTCGCCCCAGGATCAATTTCAGATCCTCGACATTGGGCAGGAACACGACGCGGAAATGATCCGGTTCCGGCCAGTTAAATCCGGTTCCCTGCACCATCAGCACTTTCTGGCTGATTAAAAAATCCAAAACAAATTTGGCATCGTTTTTAATATTAAATTTTTTAATATCAATTTTGGGAAACAGGTACAACGCACCCTTGGGCTTCACGCAAGTAATGCCGGGAATCGACGTCAACAAGCCGTAACTCAAACTCCGCTGTTCATAGAGCCGTCCCCCGGGTTTTACCAGATCGTCGATACTCTGGTATCCGCCCAAGGCGGTCTGAATCGCGTACTGGGTGGGAACATTGCTGCACAGGCGCATGCTGGACAAAAGATTGAGCCCCTCAATGTAATCCCGCGCCTTCTCCTTCTTGCCCGTAATGACCATCCAGCCCGTACGGAAACCGGCCACGCGGTAGGACTTGGACAAACCATTAAAGGTCACACACAAAACGTCTTCATCCAGGGCCGCCATGGAGTAATGCTTCACGCCGTCGTACACGATCTTGTCGTAAATCTCATCCGAGAAAATGATCAGGTTCTTCTCTTTGGCCAATTGAATGATCTGCTTGAGGATCTCCAACGGGTACACTGCCCCGGTCGGATTGTTCGGGTTAATGACTACGATTCCCTTGGTGCGCGCGTTGATTTTCTTTTTAATGTCCGCCAGGTCCGGGTACCATTCCTGCGCTTCGTCGCACAGGTAATGCACGGGGGTTCCGCCCGAGAGTTTTACCGCGGCCGTCCACAAGGGATAATCCGGCATGGGAACCAAAATCTCGTCCCCGTCGTTGAGCAAGGCGTTCATGGACATAAGGATCAACTCGCTGGCGCCGTTGCCGATAAAAATATCATTGATGTCCAGGCTGCTGTTCACACCCTTGATTTGGTAATACTGCATAACCGCCTTGCGGGCGGGAAAGATACCGTTCGAATCGCAGTATCCCTGGGCATTGGGCAAATTCAATTTGACGTCATGAATGATCTCATCCGAGGTATTCAGATTGAAGTAGGCCGGATTCCCCGTATTCAGCTTGTAAATACGGTACCCTTCTTCTTCCAGGCGTTTGGCCTCGGTCAGGATCGGACCGCGGATATCATAGCAAACACCGTCAAGTTTGTTGGATTTACGGAAAACGGACATGGCTCAAGGTTTCCATTCTGTAGAATGCTGAAAGTGAGCCATCATAACCAACCGGACTTTTTTTCACAATGAAAATCTTAGCCTCAGCGGGCCAGAAGCGCCAGTTTGCCTGAGCCGCACTTCCTGCCCTGTATTTTCAGCTGATACACGTACAGACCGGCTGGGGTGCTCCCCGTGCTCCAGCGGACCCGGTTGGTTCCCGGTGTTGCCGACAGCTGCAGATGGCAAATCCGTTCCCCCATCAAGTTGAATATATCCAGGGTGACGGATGCTCCGCTTTGGACCGCAGCCAAATCCGCGCCCTGCAACGTAGACGCGTCCAGGGTCAGCAAGAAAGTTGCGTCCTGGCCGGAATGCGCAGGGTTGGGATAGAAACAGACCACACCACCCGGGCCGGGACTCAAAACCGTTGAAGTCGGGCTAAACACGGGCGTGACGGTCTGAGTGGGTGTGCGTTCAGGCGTGCGGGTGACGGTGCTTGTGGACAGCGCTGTTGGCGTTATGCTGGGGGTCGGTGAAATTGTACCCGTGATTGTTCCCGTGGGAGAATTCGACGAGATATTATCATAAGTTGTGGATTGAACAAATAAAAAGCATGGCGTAACCTCGATGTTCCCAAACATCACATTGCCCTCGGAAGGGGCAAGAAAGAGG
>JAGVPM010000015.1 GCA_020052235.1 Candidatus Goldiibacteriota bacterium | reverse complement strand
TTTCAACCATCTGATTCAAACCATGGATTTGAATATTTCCGAGCATTCCCGTGTGGATTTCCGAACCGGGATTGAGTGCTGGTACACGCGGGATTTGGGCATGCGCATAGGGTATAGCGGCCAAGAGGTAATGGTTGGAGCGTCCTATCGCCCGGAAAATTTTGAAATTGATTATGCGTTTCATTATAGTTTGGGGGAATTGTCCAACAATCAACACCGGGTTTCGCTGTTGCTGCGTTTCAAATCCGCCCCAGTGCCGTCCGCCGAGCGCGCGGGGATGCCGGAGCTAAAGGAAACCCTGGAACCGGAAGTCGCCGTACACGAGGATTCCACGCCGCATAACGATGCCAATGCACCTAAAATCGCAGCAAAAGTTTTGGAAATCCAGCGCGTTGGGGGAAAAGCTTATAAAGTTATTTTGAACGTGGGCGCAAACCAAGGGTTTAAACGGGGTTACGAAGGCTCGCTGGTGGATTCCGGGGGCCAGACTGTGGCGGGTATTATCGTACAGCAAGTTGATCCGAAGCTGTGTTTGGCTGAAATTGCCGGGGTGGCGAAAGACGTGCCGAACGACGCGACGGCAATTATTCGGATACCGGTGAGGAAATAGAGCCGATACTTCTTTATAATTCAAGTCTTTACGCTTGTTATTTTAAGAACTCAAAACTATAATGAAGAAAATTTTTTTATCAAATCCAAGGGGTGATGACCTTGAAACGATTAGGGTTGATAGTTCTGTTTTTATTCGGTTTGGTTCCAGGAGTTTTAGCGATTGATAATTATTGGATTTCTCCGGAGACTAATACGCGTACGGCCGGCACACCTTTTTCACTTAATATTATGGCTCGTGATGGCGTAGCAAAAGACACTGGGTACACACATACGGCTAATTTAACAGTTTCTTCAGGCGCCGGTTCATACATTGTAACCAACCCAATTTCATTTGTGAGTGGCGATGCATTAAATATTCCGATTACAATAACAGCCGCCGGGGCTATCACCATAACTCTTACAGATAGTACAGCAACCACGGTTACCAGTATAGCCGGTGTCCGGTTGGTTTCTTGCTTAGCACCACAACGAATGCTTTTTTTGCGGTATAGTTCCGAACTTATGGAATATCAAACGCCGGGTATTGATCCTGGGTACAAAGAAATTCATGGATACAATAATGTAACACCAACAATTAGTTCGGGTATTCCTATGGCAGTAAGCATGGTAGTCATTGATCAATATTTTAATGCTGTAACAGGAACAGCAGCGGATTCATACCAAATTCAAGTGGGCGGAGATTTTAACTTTTTAAGTACGGTGGTTAATCCGATGACGGGTATGGCACCATTTTATTGTACACCTACAGCCATCAGCGAAGGGGCGCTGAATTTCAACATTATGGCCGGTCCTTTACCGGCCTATCATAACGCAAATTATGCAATCATTCCGAACACTACCTATATGTGGGTCGATGCGCCCACCACGGTGGTGGCTGGCGCGCCTTTTTATATCACCGTGGCTGCCACCAATATGAATACGCGTAATTCAACGAGTTCCACATGGGTCAATAATTATACCTTTAGCTTAAATCCAAAGCTGGTGGATGGTTCGGGCAATCCGGGGCATGGAACTCTTTCCCCAACTCAAGCTACTTTAATGAATGGATCAATTAATGGGACCTATACCTATCAATCGGCAGAGAGCATTCGGCTGGTTCCGGTATTGGTAGGTTCCGTTTCAGGTAAAACGTTTTTGGAAGGCGGGTACCAGGTTATTCAGGTTACGCCGTCGGTTCCGTATCCGCCGTTGACGGTTTCAGTTTCCCCGGCGAGCATCCAGGCGCAGAAAACAGCGGTGATTTCCGCAACGGTCCGCGATGCGTATTTGAACCCGGTTCCCAGTGCTTTGGTTACGTTCACCAAAACAGCAGGCTCCAGCGATTCGACTGTTTCCCCGGCGACTGTGGTGACAAACGCTTCGGGGTTGGCCCAGGCTATGTTCACTGGGGGCATTATCAATGAAATAGCGACCGTGCAGGTGACGGTCGGAACCATTGCGCAAAACGTGGAAATCCGCATTTCCGTGGCGCCGCCCACCGGGGGGGATATGATTAATTATCCCAATCCGTTCAATCCCAATTCGCAGAAAACCTCGGTGAATTATTATTTGAAGGCCGAGTCGGAAGTGGATATAAAAATTTATGACGCATTTGGCCGCGTGGTTTTGAACAAGTCGCTGAAACCCGGCCAGGGCTCGGGTGATTTTTTCAATGCCACGGCTGCCGGGGGCGCCAGTTTTTTATGGGACGGGCGCAATGGGGAAGGGCATATGGTGGGCAATGGAATCTACCAGGTTAAGGTCGCGGCCCGAAACAGTATCGAAGCGCAAAACTTTACTCGCCGTGTGGGGGTGTTGAAATGAGCAGCATGTTTCGCTATTTTCGCATAATGTGTTTACTCGGATGCCTGGGTCTGGGCTTGGGAATTTTGCCCCTGCAGGCAGCAGACGGAGACGCGGGCCAGCCGGGTTCGTTTCTAACTTACGGCGCCGGGGCCCGGGCCATGGGCATGGGGCGGGCGTTTGCCGGCTTGGCCGATGATGCCACGGCCTTATATTGGAATCCTGGAGGCTTGGCGAATATCCCGCAAAATCAAATAATCCTCCAGCATGCCACCTTGGTTGATCAAAACAGTTATGACTATGTCGGGTACGATCATCTTTTTCCCTATATCGGTACCTTGGGTTTCGGCATGTGCATGCTGAACCAGCCGGAAGCCGAAGAACGTGATACCTATGATGTGTTGGGCAATTCTTTTAAAAATCAACAAATGGGATTTTTACTGGGCTTTGGCTCGGATATAACCCCGACTTTGGCTGCGGGCGGTACCTTGAAAGTGGTGAACCAGACCATGATGGGTTCTTCGGGTTCGGGTTTTGGCATGGATGTGGGATTGATGTACCATCCCTGGCCGCAATTAAATGTTGGTTTGGTTTTTCAAAATTTGGTGGCTCCGGAAATTACTTTGAAACAGGATAAAGAACGTTATCCCATGAATATGATTTTCGGCGTGGGTGCCAAATTTTTCGGCGACCAACTTAAACTGGATCTGGATGTTTCCAAAAGTTCAGAGCAAGGAACTCTTAAACCGCGTTTGGGTATGGAAATTTCACCCTACCATGATGTATTTTTGCGGGCCGGGTTGGATGATACCGAGGTTGGGTTGGGGGCAGGGTACCGGTACAGTGATTTCCAATTGGATTATGCTTTGGGGCTGCAAACCGTGGAAATGATGCATAAAGTGGCGTTGTCGTATTATTTTGGCGGTTTTGAGTTGAAAGTTAATGCTGAACCAAAAGCTTTTTCACCAGTTGGGGTGAACAAAGTCACGGTTTTCAAAATTCGCTGCCAAACCAAGTTTGAAATCCGCCTTTGGGATTTGGAGATTCGAAATGAAGCAAATTCTTTGGTTAAAAAACATTCGGGTGAAGGCTTCCCGCCGAATCATATTGTGTGGGACGGCTTGTTGGATAATATGAACCCCATGCCTGACGGCCGGTATAAAGTGGTTTTAATTGTGGAAGATTCTTCCGGACAAATTAAACGCTCATCGGAAATATTTGTAGATATCCAAAGTATTTTGCCTTTGGGAGTATCGCCGGTAGAAATGCAGGAATAATCAGTATTCCTAATTTCACCGCAGAGGCGCAGAGGGCGCAGAGAAATGCTTATAAAATAAAAGGTGTTTTCCTGTAAAACACTCTGCGATCTCAGCGTCTCTGCGGTGAAAGTGAATCGGGAACTTTATCTATTTGACACGATTCTAATTTAATGTTAAATTTGCTTAGATAGGTGTTTGTAAAATTGACAAAAAATCTACAGTCATAAAAAGGGGGAGGCGAATTATGGTGCAACCACAGCAACAAGCTCCGTCATTTAAAAGAAAACAGATTTATATCAATATGGATTTGCAATTTAAGTACTCGCTTATTTTGGTGTTTACAATGTTTATTGAAATGATACTTGTCGGGGTGGCGTTGCTGTATGTATTGACCCAGCCTAAACCTGATATTCCGGGTGCCAATATTTACTTTATTTATAAAGCGGTTCTTGCCATTATTGTTTTTTTAACCCTATGTAATATTACGGTGGGCGTTTACATGTCCCATAAAATAGCCGGTCCTTTGTTCCGGTTTGTCATGTGCATACGCGAAGTAGCCAATGGCAATTTAAAAATACAGGTTAATTTACGCAAGGGTGATGAATTGCGTGAATTGGAAGCCGCATTTAATGATATGACCGAGAAACTTCGCGGTATTGTGCGTGAAGACCGTAAACGTTTGGAGGACATCGTAGCCGCGGTTGAGCTGATTGAAACGGAAACGAACAAAACCAAGCCGGATAAGGAAAAGGTCTTGGAGGAAATTAAATTTGTTAAGGAAATGGCGCCTAAGATTTACACGCATTTTATAGCTTGATTTTTGTTTTATGTTTTTATAGGTTTTGAACGAAACTATATATGTACAAGGCGACTCTGACCGGCAACCTTTCCGCCAATCTAATGGGCAAGGAAATAGGTTGCTGTCGCCTTTTTGAGTACCTGAGAAAAATATTTTATCCGGCGAGGTGGGGTCATGATGAAACGGATCCTGGCAATGGGCATGGGTTTGTGTTTGGGAGCAACCGCAGTTTGGGCCGGCGGCCCTGGAACAACAAATGCCAATTTCCTAAAAGCCGGCCAAGGTGTTCGGCCGATTTCAATGGGAGAAACTTACATCGCCCTGGGGGACGGCCTGGATACGTTGTACTGGAACCCGGCCGGTTTAAATCAGTTGTCCTCCCCAACAGCCACCTTCATGCATAGTTTTTGGTTTCAAGACATTGGCACGGAATACCTGGCCTATGGCATGCCGCTCGGCCCCTTGGGCGCCTTGGGCGGAGGCGTTACCTTCCTGCACACGGGCACCATTGAGCAAACCATGGAAGACCAATATGGCAATTATGCCGGCACCAATGGAACGGCTTCTGCCAGCAGCGTGGCCTTGATCGGAACTTACGGCCAAAAATTATCCCGCCTGTTGCTTGTGGACAGTCCCTTTTTGAAAGATGTTTTGCTCGGCGCCAGCCTGCGGGTGGTAAGCGAAACCATTGCCGATAAAAACGTGTTCGGCGGCGGAGTGGATGTGGGCGGTATTTGGCGCCAGACCGAAGAAGTCAAACCCCGGGAAATTTCCGCGGCCGGCGGTGGTGTAAGCGGCGGCGACGGTAAATATGCTGTTCGCGACCGCGGCTGGCGCGCAGGTTTTGTGGCGCAAAATCTGGGTACAACCACGGACAGCCTTATGCCGATTAATTTCCGAGCCGGAGCCGGTTACGTGGAGCAGGATTTGTTTTCGCCGTTCGGGCGGGGAACAGTAACCGCGGATCTATTGATACCGATTGACAATGACGTGAAAATCAGTTTGGGCGCCGAATATGCCCATATTAGCGAGAACACGGAATTTGCCGCCCGGCTGGGGTATAAGATCGGCCCGGAAATAAAGGACCTCGATACGACAGCCGGATTCACGGCCGGGGTGGGCATAGCCATTCAGGCCGCGTTGATCCGTTATCAGGTGGATTACGCCTTTGTGCCTTACGGGGAATTGGGCACGACGCACCGCGCGTCGCTTACACTGGCATTTTTACCCAATGAAAATCCGGTTCGGCCCGTGGAAGTTGCACCGAAAATAGTTGCGCCTTTAAAGACCGAGCCCTTGCCGCGGCCGCGGTTCCTGCCACACCGGCCAAATTAGAAGAAACGTCCAAACCCGCGGCAGTTGCGGCGCCGCCAGCGGAACCATTGACTTTGGAAACCGCTCCGGTTGATGCCAAGCCCAATTCCGGCCAGTTATTTAAGGAAGCGATTGACCGCCTGCAAAATAAAATCAAATTCGGGATGTCCCCGGGTATTGAATTTAAAAAAGGCGAAAGCAAATTTTCCGATAAATCCAAAGCAACCATTGATCAATTGGGACAATTGATCGAGCGGTACCCCGATAGCCGTTTGACCGTTGTGGGATTCGATGCTGATAAAACCTTGGCCGAAGAACGCGCCAAGGCCGTAGTAAAATATCTTTCCACGACATTTAGGGTCAAGCCTGAGAACATTCAGGTTAAGGCCGGAGATCCGGCAAAGCAGCTGAAAAATTCAGCCATTGGTTTTGAGATGGGGGAAACAAACCGATAATTTTTTAGTCTGAATTAGCTGCCGGGCAAAGGGGATGAGTCTATGCGTAAGTGGTGTGGAAGCTTACTGGGCTTGCTGGTGTGCATAGGGCTTTGCGGGGGCCTTAACCAAGCTTGGGCCGATACCTTTACGGAAGGTTTTACCTCCACAACGTATAAAGACCCAGCCACCACCGGTGCCAATTGGGACACCGCAGCGCATGAAGTCCGATTGCCTTCCGATTACAATTTTTCCCAACCTTCAGGCCCGATTATCTGGGGCGGTCAAGTCAATGCCATTGCGCAAAACGGAAGTTACTGGCTCATAGGCGGCAATGGCTCCAAGCTTAACCGGTATGATGGCAGTTTCTATACGG
>JAGVPM010000061.1 GCA_020052235.1 Candidatus Goldiibacteriota bacterium | reverse complement strand
TAAAAACGCCCTGAACCACCAAGCTTGGGGTGAAGCCTTTGAAGCAATACGCACTGGTTAGACGTTTGAGTTTTCGCATGAAAACATGAAACACGAAAAAGCATGCTCTTGCAAGCGCAATAATCAATACAGAGTAGCATCAAGTCATGTTTTAGCTGGTCTTTTTACCCACTCGATCGGGAGAAGACCCAAATATATAATGCCAGCTTTTTTATATACTGCTTCAGCTCTTGATAATTATCAGCTCCGCGGTCAAGATCGCTTTCCATTACTTTTTTCACTTCCAGTCGATCAATCCCGCCGGCTTTCAGCTCTCGTTTTTGAACCTCGGTTAATTCCGCAACATTCACGGAATTATTGATTTGCCATAATATTTTGCCGTGTTTTTTGGCAATAACATGGAATGGCGACGGTAATACATTGGGCGCGGTAAATATGATCTCGCCATACGATAATGTTTTAACCTTCATGGCAGGCTCCTTTTTCATTTCGGCGGCTTCAGCCCAAAATTTTGGGGCAGCCATTCCGACAATCCCCAGAACCAATGCCACGCCGAATATTGCGCTTTTATGTTTCATCATATTTTAGCTCCTCCGAAAGGTGCCGCCTTTTACATATCATTTGGATGCGGACGGTACACAATGTCGTTTCCCACAAAATACACCAGCAGAGAACACGCCTCGTTTTTCGATATGCCTTCTTCCGCCATGACGCGAATCCACGAATCCCCGGTAAAGGGTTTGGTCTGCTCTTTGAGTATCATGAGCGCCTTGGCCATGTTTTTATTTTGAACCGGGACTACTTCCTGCGCGCGGATTTTATAGGACATGGTTTCAAACCGCTGGGCCTCTCTTAGGTTGCGTATTTCCAGTAAAAAAGAAACCTCCGGATTTACCTGGAAAGAAACCGAGAGAATGCTGTTGGGCACCAACGGTTTGCGCGGGGTGTTTTGGGCGTGCGATACAATGCATTCAAACGAAGGACGCCAGCGTATAAGCTCCATCAATTTATACTGTTCCTTTTCCGGTAAGCGCAGCGCGCGTTCTCTGAGCGGCCCTTCGGGCAGCTGGCGGGCAATGGACCAGTGTGTAGGCTCCACCCATTGGATAAAACGCAAATCCGCCTGGGCCAGCAGTTCCCAGAATGAGTCTATGGTATAACTGGTTTCATTCACATGCAGGCAACGGTCAACAAACTCGACATCGTTGGTTTTGCAGGTGGAATCCCACGGGGTGTTTTGAAAGATGCCTTTCCCCGCCGCATCCTCAGTCAGGGGACGGCCGAGCGCGATGCCATGTTCGAAATCATTGTTCTCCACGCCCAGCAGCTTAAGCACCGTTTGAATCCTGCGCAGCGGCTCCCGGCCGTATGCCGCATAGACCATGATGACCATGACACCGTGCGGCGCAAGCCTGTTTTTAAGGTTCCGTAAGCCTGTAAGCGGGTCGGATAAATGATGAATAACCCCGGAAGAAAAAATAACATCGTACGCATTGGCCGGGACTACGGCTTGTTCCCCGCCCATGAGATCCGCTTCGGCAAAGGTGACATTGGCAACCCCTTGTTTCGCCGTTTCCTGCAATGCTTCCGTGATGGCCACACGGTTTATATCCATTCCCGTGAACGCCACATCCGGCTGCACCATGGCGTTGGCAATGACCCCCGCCCCCCGGCCGCAGCCTGCATCGAGCGCGCGGATGGTTCCTTTCGATGATCTGCCTTCTTCAATGCGGCTCAGGTTGAGGCGTACGTCGAACCCGTGCCTAATGGTGGGAGGCGCGCTGGGGTACGGGTATTTTTCATACATGTTCCGCACTGCTTGGGTTATTTCATCCATGAGTGAGCATCCCCCGATTAGAAAAAATTATTCGAAATGCAAAACGTGCCCATGGAACGGGCCGGCCATTAGTTGCCTCGTTGATCCGGCGTTTTGTGGTTTTTAAAAAACTCCCACATTAGCTCAACCGCGGATATATCGCGGTTGATATTCCCCAAATCCGCTTTTACTTCCGAAACCACCATTTGGCCTCCGGGCCAGGTATGGCCGCCGTCTTCCAATGTCCACAGCACTACTTCGGTATTGTCGCGGCCGGGGCCGTACCGTTTCATGACCGCTTTGCCGATTCTTTTTGTTTCCGCTGGTTCCGCGGGGCATCCGTCGTGTTTGGCCCAGCTTGCAATCGTATCTTCAACCGGAGGCAGGGTAAATTTAAACGCTATTTTTATCCCCGCCTTTTTTTTCGGCGGCGTCCCGCCGTGGTACGGGGCGAGTTCATCTTGCATGCCGGAAAATTGCAGTTTGGCCACTGCCCGCGGCGGGGGCGGAAAATAGTCATCCGCTTTCCGGTGGCCGGCAACGCAGGCAATGGCGGCAATGCGGTTTGACAGTTGCTGCGCCAGGCGGTTGGTGAACTGGGCCCCGTTTGAAATGCCGCAGGCATAGATGCGTTGCTGATCGATACTGAAAAATACCGCCAAATCATCCAGCAACCCGTTAACAAACCCAACATCATCAGCCGTAGACATAACCCCCTCATCGCTGGGCCTGCCGTCGTTCCATTGCAACAAGCGGTCGCTGAACTTAATGCCGTTGTTTTCATACGCATGCCCTGCGGGATAAACCACGATAAAATTTTCCCGGTCGGCGATTTTTTCAATATCTTCGACCTGATAACGCACGGCTCCCGGATATCCCCCGCCGCCATGGAACACGAGCACCACCGGTACGGGTGTTCCCTTTTTGTACGCTGCGGGAACATGAAATTGATAAAACCGTTCCGCATTCTGCCAGGTAATCTTCCGTCCCCAATTGCCCGGGCTGTAGCTCCCCGGCCCGGTAATCCAGGCGACCTCCCAGCGATAGTCCTTGCCCCCCAGCCCAATCATCGGATTACGTTCGATGCTTTTTTTTATAATTTTCTCGCGCAATGTTTCGGCCTGTACCGGGTGCACGCTCATGCCTAGGCCAAGCAAACACATGAATAAAACCGCTGCTCTTTTATTTTTCATAACGTTCCGTCCACCTCGCAAAAAATAGAATAACGATGAATTTCCCTATTCCAAAGAAAACGGCGGGTATATGTCCGTGGTCAGGAAAACACTGTACGCCGCCACCCTAAGATGCCAACGGAACACGCCCTCGACAAATTTAAACATATCCAGGGGCATGCGCCCGTTGATTAAAATCATAAACCAGCCTGCAACCACAACAACAACTACAGCCACATAAAGCACCATGAGCACAATGTAATGCGGTATGGCCAGCAGCCATTTCACCAGCGGCAGCCAGCGGTTCAATTCAGTTCCGGCCTGGGGATAAACCAGCTGCACATGCACGCCTTGGTTTTCGTCCGTGGAAGGATACACATCGGTCAATAGGCACGCGTAGGCGCCGATCCGGGTCATGAAATTGACAAATGCCAAATTCCAATCAAACCACCATTTGGGATATTTGCGGCGGAATAAAATCGTCAGCAAGGTGGGCAGCACCACCACGGTTCCCAAGGATACGGTTTTCCCGCCCCCGCCCAACAACACCAGCAGGATAATGGCCGGAATAAGCATCAGCGGACGGAAAAAGGTTGTTGCCCGGTTCATGGGCCGATCGGCATAATCCAAAACCAATTCAGCGGGATATGCATTTTTCTGTTCCATGTCAAACACCTCCGTAGATTTAATGTTTTACAATCCCGCACCCAGGTTCAGGGTGTATTCCACATTACCGTCCTGCGTAACGGTCGCTGCGGCATTGAGCCGCATGGGCAAATACCAGAACGCCTCGAAGTCCATGTGCACCATCAGGCTGGCGGAATACCGCGCGCGTTCCTTCCAAGCGTCCATGGCCATGGGCTCAAACGCCGCGCCCCAATCCCCCGACACTTCTCCCCAAAAGCCGTGAAAAAACATGGGCAACAAATCCGGCCCGTTGTCAAAGTACCACAAGGGAAATTGATACGCAGCCGACACCTTGGCGCCGTGCGTGCGCTCATCGTCGTGGTAACCCAAGGGCAGCGTCTCGGTGAACGAATCCGGAAACCTCCCCCGCCGCGTGGATGCGCGCAGGCCCACTTTCAACGCCTGATGCTTAACCAACGAGGGGCAATACGCATCCATTCCGGCCCAGGCCAATTGCCCGTCATACCCATGCCCGGGCCACGCCCAGCGTCCCGACCCTTGCAGCAACCACCCGCCGGTGGGAAACATATCCCGGGCCGATTGGCGGATATACCCAGCGGTCAAGTCCGCTGTTGCACCGGCAAAGGTTGTATCCGTAAATACCGCGTCATCCCCTCCCAGCAAACGGTACGCTTCGTATTGTCCCGCCAACTTAACCAAGCCGCTCCGGTTCTCGGCTTTAAACCAATTCCAAGTCCAGGCATCGCTCAATTGAATTCCTTCCGAACGCGCCCAATCACGCAGGGCTGAATTGGATTGATCGTTGGTTCGCCAGCGGTAGAACGGCAGGCTAAACACCTGAGCCCCAAAGGTAAACCAAGTAAGATCATTATTGTATTCAAATGAACCGTACATTTTGCCGTTCATTGGCTGTACCAGCACCTGCCCCTGCCAGGAGTGAAGTTCCAACGGCTCCTGCCGCGCGGAAAGCGCCCCGATTAATGTTCCGTCCTGATCCTGCCCGAAATTCGGAATCCAATACGTGGGCAACAAATGCGGCCACGCGGCATAGGATTCTCCCGGGGCCGGAGGCGCGCTCACTTCAGCCGACGGCGCGGGCTGCGCTTGCGGTGCGGGCAGGACGGCAGGTTTCCAGCGGCCGGGATCGAGCAACAAGGTAACGATCTGCTGATGATTGCCCACGCGGTATTCGGCCACGGCCAGTTGCCTATTGTCGGGAGAAACCGCCGGGTTAAACACACCCAAGCGCGAGTCCGTCACCTGAAATAATTCTCTCGTCGCCAAACGGTACGCATAGACTTGATGCACTCGGGTTCGGTCTGAAACAAAATAAAGGATTTGCCCATCTCGTGACCAAGCCGGATCATGATCTCCGGCCAGGTCCCAGCCGGTCAAAGGCGTCAATGCCCCGGAAGTTATGTCCACCAGGCAAACATCCTGATGCCCATGAATGCGCACAACAGCGGCCAATTGTTTCCCATCCGGCGACCAGCGCGGCGACAAATACAATGCTCCGGGGACCGCGGGAATCGGCGCCAGACTACCGGTCGCCGGATTCAAAATAGCCAATTGAGTTGGGCCAAACCGGTTCACCACACACACCACCCGGCCGTCAGCAGCAACATCCGGCGACCAGCAGCGCCCCTGGTGCGTTAATTGGCGCTCCCCTTGCGCGTTATAAGCAAACATCTCGGCGATCAGCGTATTATCAAAAATCGGGTCCCACACCAAACGGGCATAATAATACGTCTGCGTGCGCAGTTCGTAGGTGACTTCGCCTGTGACCAACGGCGGCGCGGCTATTACTTCCGGATCACCACCTGTTGCCGGTAAGCGCACCAATTCCGGGCCGCGGCCTAAGCTGTGCACGTAGGCAACCAAATCCCCCTGTGCAGTCCAGTGGGGAAAATAAAATTGACCTTCAGTATCCTGCGTCCAATCCCGGGCACCCTCGCCCAGCGGCCGCTCGGCGCCAAATTGCTTTTCAAATTCCAAAAGCTTGCCGTGCCACACTTTTTCATAAATGGCATTCACCCCGGTTTTCAAGGACCGGCGCCAGACAAACCCCAAACCAAAAAATGGAAACGCGCTTTGCTGAGCCGCGGCCCGGTCCAAAAAATCGCTGCGCTGCGTTTCTTTCCCCAAGCGCGCCACCAGGTCATAGCCTCCCACATAGTGGCGGTCCGAGGGAAAAGAATACCTCGGCGGCGTGCCCAATTGCCCCAGGGACCAAGGGTCATCGGAAAGAAGATTCGCCGCCAGTTTCATGGCATGATACGGGTTGCGTCCGCGCCCGCCTGCGGTTAACACGGTTTCGGAATACTCGGCCACGCCCTCGTTCCACCACTGCGGGGAAATAAAATTAACCGCATTGACGCCGCCGAAAATCCAGGTAAGCACTTTCGTAAATCCCTGCGCCCGCAAGCCGTGGCAAAGGTGGGCATACTCGTGGTACATCAGCGATTCCAGCCACGAGGCATTCAGCGTTCCGTCCCATTTGTCCGTGGGACTGGCCAGATAAAATTCCATTTTGGTATAAATGCCGGTGGAATATCCGTTGGCCATATCCGTGTCGGGATTTAAAACCAATGGAGTTTTTCCCGGCGGAGCATAGCCGAATAACCCTTTCACTTTTGGGTAAGCTTGTTCGGCAATTACGGCCGCCTGCGCGGCTTGATCGGCTATATCAGCGGGATATATAAGCAGAAAATGCCCGGTCGCAAGCTGTTGCCAATTCCGGTACGGATCGCGCTTGGCAACCGCAGCTGAGGGAAAACTCAAAAGTAAAAAGCCGATGAGGAAAAAGTGAATGGATTTCATGATTCAAAAGCATATCGTACCGGGTGCAGGGTGTCAACGCGGGAAATCATGGTGTGGAAAATCACGGTAGGGGCGACCGGTGGTCGCCCCATGGGATAGATGGTCGCCCCATTGAATGCCATTGGATCGTTTGGGCGAGCGCCGCGCTCGCCCCTACACTTCCGGAGGTTTGGCGGACAGGGGCAGGGTAAAAAAGAACTTCGCGCCGTGGTCTTTGGGCGGAACCGGAGATTGAACTCCAACGCTGCCGCCGTGCGCGTGAATTGCCAGGCGGCAAAAGGTCAACCCCAAACCCGTACCGGAATATTTGGCCGCATCGGCTTTGACCCGGTAAAATTGGTCAAAAATCCGATCCTGATGCTCCATGGGAATGGCATCGCCCCAATTGGTTACGCCGATTTCCGCCATGTTGTCTTGAATGCCGACCTCCAAAACAATTTCCGATTCCGAGGGAGCATACTTAATGGCATTATTCATGAAATTATTCAAAACGCGTTCAATGGTGGGATAATCCCCCAAAACGTATAATTCCGTTACAGCCGGTTCAAAGCGGAAAAAAATTTTCTTTCCCCCGGTGGTTAAACTCATCATGCTCATGCTTTGCTGCACCAACCCGACCATATCCATGGGTTCAGGCTTAACTTCAAATTCTTTGGACTGCATGCGGGATATGGTTAAAATTTCTTCCACCATGCATAAAAGTTTAACCGACTGAACATGCGCATCCACCAACAATCCCTTGACATCCGCCGCCAACTGAAACCGGTTGCCGCGGCAAAGTCCCAGGGTTCCCAAAATGGCAGTCAATGGATTTTTCATGTCATGCACAACCATGTGCATGAGGGCTTCCTTGGAGGTGCCGATTTCCTTTAATTTTTCATTTTGCGCTTCCGCGTCCGTTTTGGCCAATTCCAATTCAATGGTGCGCTCCTGCACTTTTTGATCCAAGGCTTCATTTAGGTCGCGCAACTCGTCATTGTGCTTTAAATTTTCCGCAACGATCTTCTCGTTTTCCTCGCGGCGGGAAACAATTTCCAGCTGGAGCTGCCGCAGACGCGCCTCGTATTTTTTCAATGTGGATTCAAACTGATCCCGGCAGGCCGATTCAGGGCAGTCAGCACCAAGTTTTTTTTTCGGTTGATCTTTATGAATCTCCGTCATGATTACTCCCAAAATATTCCCGCATTACTTACCATCAATACCAAAATCGCGATTTAAACATGTCTTCCCGTATTCTCAGCCATAGTATCGGCTGTGGAAAACCTTTCCTTAGACCCTATGTTGAAATACCTGCGCAACCAACCGCCGGGTATTGCCGGGCAAAAAAAAAGCCCTTGAGGAAAATCCCCAAGGGCTCACTACGCTTAAATCTATTGGAAACTTGCGGCAATTGCGATCTGGTGGGTAAAACCCAAATCGCCGTAGGATACCAAGGCATAATCCACGGAGAACATGGCTACTTTGACTCCTGCGCCCGCGGTTAACCCGGTAATTCCTCCGAGTTCACCCGTGTCTTTGACTTTATACCCTACCCGGGCGGCCACCAGCTGATTATACCAATATTCGGTGCCTACATTGGCCGAGGTATACTTGGTATCTCCAAACGGTATATTCACGTCCACCAGCGTGTTCCAGATGTCATTGGCGCCAAATTTAACCGGCAATAAATAAGCTGCGCCGGCTTTCACGTTCATGGGCAGATCGGCTTCCGCCAGCTTGGTCCCCAAATTCTGCACAGCCACGCCTAATTTCAGGCCGGTTATGCCCGTTTTCACCAAACCGCCCAAATCCACGGCTATGGCCGAATAACTCTCGGTGTCAATGCTCTGACTGATCATTTTCACCGTACCGCCGATTGCCACGTTCGGCATAATCCATTGCCCGTAACCCGCGGAAATCATCAGCACCGACGGCGTAAAGCTCCCCACCACTTCGGGCAGCCCGTTGTTGTCATTGACTTTATCCAATTTCCCGTAGTTTAAATAGGTTACGTTCGCACCAATGCCCGCGCCATCAAATAAATTTTGGGCATAGGCCAAATATTCCATTGAGGTTTCCTGCAAATAAATATTATGCATAAAGCCCGCTTGATACCCCTGCAATTGCGCCAACCCCGCAGGATTCCAGGCCGTGCAATTCAGGTCATCGGCCTGGGCTACGAAAGCTTCCCCCATGGCCACGGGCCGGGGGCCCAACCCTATTTTCAATTCGGACCCGCCCACTTTGCCGATATCGTAATTGGTTTGATCAGCCATTGCCGGAATCGTAAGTGCGCCGAGTAAAACCACCATCCATGCTAAATTATTTTTCATGGCCAAACCCCCTTTTTCAAAACTTCCCCGCCCCCGGAAACCCCCGGCAGCGGCAACTTTAATCATATAATAGATCCATCCAAAGTCAAGACCTGATCCCGCGGTTTTACTTTTTCCGCCTCCGCACGACTTCCGCGACCCGCAATTGCGCCATCGCATGCTTAAGCGAAATCTCGGCCTGGTTGAATGCGTCTCCCCGGACGCCCTGCTTTAATTGCGCCAAGGCCTTATTCCTCGCCTGTTGCGCCACTTCGACGTTAATATCCTCAACCGCCTCGGCCGTGTCGGCCAACACAATGACTTTGGATGCGGTTATTTCCGCGTAACCGCCCCCGATGGCATAAATGACTTCCTGCCCTTGGGCCGTATATTTGAGCATGCCCGGTTTCAAAGCCACAACCATGGCCATGTGACCCGGCAAAACGCCCATGCTCCCCTCGTCGCCGGGCAACATGACCGACTCCACGTCCAGGGACAGAGTTTTCCGTTCAGGCGTTACCACATCCAGTTTAATTGCGTTCTCCATATTGAACAACCATCCTTAACAATCCGCTTATACTGCCGCCAATTGCTTGGCCTTGGCCACGACTTCTTCGATTCCTCCGACATTGATAAAAGCCTGTTCAGGCAGATCATCGTGCTTGCCGTCCACGATTTCCTTGAAACCGCGAATGGTTTCCTTCAACGGCACATATTTACCCGGAGTTTGGGTAAACTCTTCGGCCACGAAAAAGGGCTGCGATAAAAAGCGCTGCGCCTTGCGCGCGCGGTTGACCAACAGCTTGTCTTCTTCCGACAATTCATCAATACCTAAAATCGAAATGATATCCTGAAGCTCTTTGTAGCGCTGGATGATGCGCTGCACGCTGCGGGCCACCTGATAATGCTCGGCGCTTACGACATCCGGCGATAAAATGCGCGAGGTCGATTCCAGCGGATCCACGGCCGGATAAATACCCTGTTCCACAATGGCGCGCGACAATACGGTGTTCGCATCCAAGTGCGAAAAAGCCGTGGCCGGAGCCGGATCGGTCAAGTCGTCGGCGGGCACGTAAATGGCCTGCACGGATGTGATGGACCCTTTTTTGGTGGACGTGATGCGTTCCTGCAACTCGCCCATTTCCGTGGCCAGGGTGGGCTGATAGCCCACGGCCGAAGGCATACGCCCCAGCAAAGCCGAAACTTCCGAACCGGCCTGCGTGAAACGGAAGATATTGTCAATGAAGAGCAATACATCCTGGCCTTCTTCGTCGCGGAAAAACTCCGCCTGCGTCAAGGCGGTCAAAGCTACGCGCATGCGCGCCCCCGGCGGTTCATTCATCTGTCCGTACACCAGCGCGGTTTTTTCCAGGACCCGGGAATTTTTCATCTCGATCCAAAGCTCGTTGCCCTCGCGCGTGCGTTCGCCTACGCCGCCGAACACGGAAAATCCGCCGTGCTCCGTGGCGATATTTCGGATCAATTCCATAATCAGCACGGTCTTGCCCACTCCGGCGCCGCCGAACAACCCGATTTTTCCGCCGCGCGGATAGGGTGCCAGCAGGTCAATAACTTTAATGCCGGTTTCCAACTGCTTGGCGGAAGTGTCCTGGTCCACAAAGGCCGGTTTGGGCCGGTGGATCGGATATTTTTTCTCGGTTTTAATTTCACCCATTTTGTCCACGGGATTGCCCAACACATCCATCACGCGCCCCAGAGTGCCGCGCCCCACGGGCACGGAAATGGGACCGCCCAGGTCGAGCACCTTCATGCCGCGCGACACGCCGTCGGTGGAAGACATGGCCACACCGCGCACGCAGTTATCGCCCAGATGGGCTTGCACCTCAATGGTCACATCAATGGTAGTGGTTTGGCCGGCATGGATGTAACTGCCTGTAATTTTTAATGCTTCAAAAATCGGCGGCAACTGGCCGTGCGGGAATTCCACATCCACCACCGCGCCGATAACCTGGACTACCTTGCCTTCACTCATGATTAAACTCCCTTCGTTGCCAACTGTAGGGGCGTATGCAATACGCCCCTACGATAATCTTTAATTATTGATCGCTTCCGCGCCGCCAACCAGTTCGGAAATCTCACGGGTTATGCTGGCCTGGCGCGCCCGGTTCATGGACAAGGTTAATTCGCCGATCATTTCCCCCGCGCTCTTGGTGGCATTTTCCATGGCAGCCATGCGCGCAGCTTGTTCAGCGGCTTTGGTCTCCAAAAATGCGTGCCACAAAAAGTTCTTTATATACCGCGGCATCAGTAAATTAAACACCGCGTCGGATGACGGTTCATATTCATATTCGCCCGCAGCGGACGGTGCTGCCGCTTCCGCCGGTTCCAATTTAATCGGCAGCAATGTTTCCTGAACCAGCTCCTGGGTCATGATGGATTTAAAGCGGTTGTAAATCACCGTAACTTCCGACCATTCTCCGGAAACATAGTGATCGATAATTTGTTGTCCGATTTCGTCCACGTGCCGCCAGGACAACTCCTGCCAAAACCCGGCCCATTCGTGCACGGGTTTTACGCCCACGCGGCGAAAAAACGCCAAGCCTTTTTTACCCGCGCACAGGATGTCCGGTTTCCCGCCTTCTGCTTGCAACCGGCGGGCGCAAGCCTGTAAAGGCTGCGCGTTGAATCCGGCGCACAAGCCTTTGTCCGAGGTCAAAACCAACACAGCCTTGTGCCCGCCGGGATTGACCTGCAACAAAGGATGATCCTGACGGTTCGCACGCGCGGAAATATCCCGGATAACTTCGTGCATTTTGAAGGCATACGGACGCGCGTCCAAGAGTTGGGTCTGCGCCTTGTTCAAACGCGAAGACGACACCATTTTCATGGCGCGGGTTATTTGCCGTATATTGCGGACACTGCGTATCCGCGATCGAATCTGCCGAACACTGGCCATACGTTAACCTCGTTTGGTTTATAGGGGCGACCGCCGGTCGCCCCTACGATATAATATTATTTAAATCCCCGTTTGAATGTTTTGATGGCTTCTTTCAAATCATTTTGCAGTGCATCATCAACCGCTTTTTTCTCGTGCAACGTTTTTATAATTTCCGGACGTTGATTGCGGAGATAATCGAGCAGTTCTTTTTCAAAACGCGGCACCTCGTCCACCGCCACCTCATCCAAAGCTCCGGAGATTCCGGCAAAAATAATGCACACCTGTTCTTCCACGGGTATGGGCTGATACTGCGGCTGGCGCAGTACCCGCAGCATGCGCTCGCCGCGCGACAACTGAGCTTGGGTGGCTTTGTCCAAATCCGAACCAAACTGGGCAAAAGCCGCCAACTCGCGGTACTGGGACATGTCCATGCGCAAACGGCCGGCCATTTGTTTCATGGCTTTAATTTGGGCATTGCCCCCAACGCGCGAAACGGACAAACCGGAGTTCACGGCCGGACGCTGTCCGGCGTAGAACAAGCTGCTTTCCAAAAATATCTGCCCGTCCGTGATGGAAATCACGTTCGTGGGAATATACGCTGAAATATCTCCGGCCTGGGTTTCGATGATGGGCAAAGCCGTCATGGAACCATTGCCCAATTCTTGATTGAGTTTGCTCGCGCGCTCCAACAAACGCGAGTGCAAATAAAATACATCGCCGGGATACGCTTCACGCCCGGGGGGACGGCGCAGGAGCAAAGACATCTGGCGGTAGGCGGCCGCGTGTTTGGACAAATCGTCATACACGATCAGGGCATGCCCGCCGTTCATCATGAATTCCTCAGCCATGGCGCAACCCGCGTACGGCGCCAAATATTGCATGGACGCAGACTCGCTGGCGCTGGCCACCACCACAATGGTTTTATCCAGCACACCGTGTTCTTCCAGCGTCTTGACCACCTGCGCGACCGTTGACTGCTTCTGGCCAATGGCCACGTAAACGCAAACCACGTCCGTGTTTTTTTGATTAATGATCGCATCCACGGCCACCGCCGTCTTGCCGGTTTGGCGGTCGCCGATGATCAACTCGCGCTGTCCGCGTCCGATCGGGATCATGGCATCAATGGCCTTAATGCCGGTCTGCAATGGTTCTTTCACGGGTGCCCGCTCAAGCACGCCATGGGCGCGGCGTTCCACCGGACGGGTCTGCCCGGTCTTGATCCCGCCGCGGCCGTCCAGGGGTTGTCCCAGCGCATTCACCACGCGCCCCAGCAGGGCTTTGCCCACGGGCACTTCCATGACCCGGCGGGTGCGCTTGACCGGATCGCCTTCCTTAATCTTTTCATATTCACCCAAGAGCACGCACCCCACATTGTCGCGCTCCAGATTCAATACCATGCCGAACACGCCGTGGGGCAATTCCAGCAGTTCCATGGACATGGCGCCGGACAACCCCCAAATGCGGGCAATCCCGTCGCCTATCTGCAGGACCGTTCCGGTCTCCTCCACATCGGCGTGGGTGGTAAAATCAGCGATTTGTTTTTTAATGACTGCCGTGACTTCCTCTGGTGAGATCTTCATAACATCAACCCCTTTTGCACTAATTTTCCCGTGAATTCTCGGCCGAGAGCGCCTTGCGCAATTGCGCCAAGCGCGCGCCCAGGCTCCCGTCCAAAACCAAATCCCCCATGGTAATGCGGGCCCCGCCGCGCAGCGCCGGATCCTGTTCCTGGGTTAATTCCACTTCCGCGCCGGCAATGGCCGAGAGCCGCTCGCGCAACACCTTCATCTGTTCCTCGGTTAAAGGCACGGCCGAGGTCACGGTCGCCGTCTGCTTCCCTTGCAACTTACGCAGTTCCGCGGCATAGGCTGCGGCGATTTCCGATACCAGCACGCCGCGGCGTTTTTCCACCAGCAGCCGCAACAGGGAAAGCGTCAGCGCCCCCACTTTGCCTTGCACCAGGTTCTGTACGGCGGTTTGCTTTTGCTCCAAGGAAAGGCGGGGATGCAGCAGCAGTTCACGCCCTTCTCCCTGGCCAAACATCTCGGAAGCCAGCTTCAAATCACCCTGCACTTCATTCAAACGGCCTTCTTCCTGGGCTAAAAGCAATAAAGCCCGGGCGTATTTTCCGGCAATGACCGATTCAGTGCTCATGCGCCCGGCCTCACTTTTTCCAGATCCGACAAAAATTGATCCAGCAAACGTTTTTGCACATTTTGATCCAGTCCTTGCCCCAGCAGCCGTTCCACGGCTTGCAGGGAAATCTCCGTCATGTGTGACCGCAGCTCGCGCAGCAGGCGCTCCCGTTCCAAAGTCAAATCCGACTGGGCTTTGTCCAAAATACGTTTGGCTTCCTGCCGGGCCTCGATCATGATCTGATCCTTGGCTTGCGCGCCGCGGGCCAGCGCTTCTTTAATTTCCTGTTGCGCGCGTTCTTCCAATTCGGAAAGCCGGCGATGATACTCCGCCTCCATGGCTTCGATCTCGCGTTTCCCGGTCTCGGCGCGCTTGAGATCCCCTTCAATCTGCTGTGACCGTTCCTGCATAAACTTGGTCAGGGGACCCCAAAACAGCTTCCAAATGATCACCATGGCCACGAGAAAGGTGGCCACTTGCACACTCAACAATACCCAATTAATTTCCATCATAGGGCCATCACGCTCGCTCCCGTCCGGTGTTATGCGCCATTTATGGCAACAACGCTTACTTCACAAAATAGCCGGCAAAAGGATTGGCGAACAACAGGATCAACGCCACCACCAGCGAATAAATGGTCAATGATTCAATAAAGGAAACACCGATGATCATCAGCGTCTGAATCGTTCCGCTGGCCTCAGGCTGGCGGGCCACGCCTTCCACGGCTTTGCTGACCGCAATTCCCTGCGCCAAACCGCAACCCAAAGCCGCGAGTCCCAAACCAATGGCCCCGGCCAAAGCGCACGCCGCGAAAAACCACGTGGAATCAGCAGTCGCGGTTTTGGCCGCAGCCGCCGTTCCCTCCGCGGCCGCCATCCCCGCCGTTAACAACACCACCGCCAAGCCGCCCATCCATGTGCTCAACATCTTCTTCATGCCCTTACCTCCTTGAAATCGTTCCTTGATCCAACGGTGAAAATACCCTGTCCGACTCAGGACCGGCAACTTCAACCGTTGAACCTTGGAACTTATTTTTTAATGCGCTTCGTGGGAAACCGCGCCCCCGATGTAAACCATGGCTAAAATCATAAACACAAACGCCTGGATCACGCTGACCAGCAGGCCCAGCAATATTATCAACGGGCGCAATACGATCGGCACCACGCTCAAACATTCCTGAATGATGTTGCCCGAAGGCAGAAAAATCACCACCAACAAAGCCAGCACGCCCAATAAAATTTCCTTGGCCAAAATATTGCCGAACAAACGGAAGGAGAGCGACAAGGGCCGGGCCAATTCGCTCATCAATTCAATGACAAACATGAAGGGTTTGAGCCAAGTCGGCACATTGCCGAACCAACGCTTCACATAATTCCACAAGCCCTTTTCCCGGATACCGAAAAAATGGGTGGCAAAAAACACAATCAGCGCCAGTCCGGCGGTGGTGGAAAGCCGGCTCGTGCTTGACACCAGCCCCGGGACCAACCCCATTAAATTGGAAACTAATATGAAGAAAAACAGCATGCAAAAAAGCGGATAATATTGCGGCGCGGTGGGTCCGACCATGTCATCGGCAAACTGCATGATGATGCCCAAGATCCATTCCAGGAAATTCTGCATTCCCTTGGGAACCTTCGCCATCCGGCGTACGCCCAGCCAGGAAATTAAAAATATGATGCCCACCGCGATCCAGCTCATAATCAGGCTTAAATCAATGGGCAGATGATATTCAATGCCTTCGGGAATCGCGCTCATGAATCTATTCTTAATTTCCTTTCACCCGCACTGGTACGCTGCCATACGGCGGCGGGAAGCTGGATCAAAGTGTAGCCGATCAATGCCGCCCATATGGAAAGCGCGGGAAACTTCAACACTATAAAAAACACCAAACCCAGCGCGCTTAAACGCAGCAGACTGTGGCCCAATAACGCAAAGGGGTTATTCCCGCTTTTATCCGGCGTGAGCGCTTTCTGCACGGACCAGCGAATCCAAAAAAAACTGCCCAATCCCAAAAGTTCGCCCAATCCCAGCCCGCCGGCCCAAGACCCATACCCCAACCCGCCCAGCAGCAGGGGAATTAAAATCGCCGCACCGGTTAAAATGCTCCGGAACACTTTGTGGTTCATTCAGATTTTCGGTTTTTGGAGGGCAGAACCTTAATCACATTATAAAATCCCGCAACAATCCCCAACATCAGGAAAATCAACATCAACCAGGGTTTGGTGTGCAGCCACCGATCCAGCCACACGCCTATGGCCAAACCAATAAAAATGCAGGCAGCCAGTACAAGTCCAACCGACCCGGCCTGGCCGAACGCTTCTCCGATTCCGCTTGGTTTTTGAGTCATGATTTTTTACCTATTAAAATCCGCAGGTTTTAAGTCCTGGAAAAATTTTTTAAACTCGATCTTTTCCTTTTCGTATTTCGACTTATCCGTAATGCTGGCTTCAATTACAACTTTTTCCGAAACAAAAATCGGACACTCGGCCCGCAACCCCAGGGCGATGGCATCCGACGGCCGGGCATCGATTTCCCATTCTTCCTTATCCCGCGCCAAGGTAATGCGGGCATAAAAAGTATTGTTCTGGATATTATGGATCAAAATCCTTTCAATCCGGACACCCAAGGTTTCCAAAATCGACTTCAGCAGGTCATGCGTCATGGGCCGGGGAACATTAATTTTTTCCAAGGCAATTAAAATGGCATCGGCTTCATAGATGCCTATCCAAATCGGCAGGTACCGTTTTTCCTCGGGATCCGTTAAAATAACCACGGGAATTTTAGAATTGGCGTCAACAGCCAATCCTTTTACGCGCATCTCAATCATAGGTCATACCCCCTCAAAATCGTCGAATTATACAAAAATGTAACTTGAGCTACAAGCACAATTTCCGTCTATTTTTAGTCTCGGTAGAAGCTCGCCTTTCCTCGACTTTTTTATTGCTGTCGCAGAGGTATTCTCTGCGCCCTCCGCGTCTCTGCGGTGAACGTTTTGCCGCAGGACTTTTCATCAAGCTTTGATGATTTCCACCGTAAATGTGTACAACTCACATTCCGGCTTTTTCCAGGCATTCTCCGGCAAACCCGCCTTGCCTTCGCATAATTCACTTAAAAATTTTTCTTTGCTCCAGCCGGTTTCAGCCGCTACCTGGGGCAAAAAAACGCCCGATCGTCCCCGGCATTTAATCATCACGCCGTCACGTCCCAAAACAATGTCTTCCGCCGAGGCCGCGCGCTGCAAGGGAGACAATACGGATATTTCAATGCCCAGTTCCGGCAATTCTTCGGGCAAAACCGGATTAAAGCGCGGATCGTGCAGCGCGGCGGATTCCGCCATTTTAATCACGGTTTCGGCCAGGGGCAAATACCCTTCAATCAAACCGATGCACCCCCGCAGGCGGTGACGATGCGTCAGGGTGACAAACGCGCCGCAATGCTCTGCCAGATGCGCCGGAAGATCCGAAGGCACTTCGGGCAGCGCGCGGTGATGCACCGCCGCCGCCAAAGCGGCATGAACCAATTCCAACAGTTGTTCACGTTCTGTGTGCGCCAGCATCCTTCATCAACTCCTGTATCAAATCAAACATTAATACTGCAGTTCGTAATGCGGATAAAAGGCTTGGCTCAGCTGTTTGCCCAAATCCTTGATGACGTATTGAACCATTTCCTGGTCGGTCTTAACATTCAGCGAAGACTGGCCGGACAGGGAACCGATAAACGTAGAATAACTGCTCTCCTCGCGTCCGCCCCAAATAATTTTGCCGGTTTCCACATCGATCAGGCGCGCCGACGCCGAACCCGTGGCCACCCGCTGGGCATTGGAAGGGGTCGGCTGGATATCGCCGATGGAAATGGAAACACTGCCCGTTAAAATCGCTTTGACACCCAAAAGCTTGCCTACGGCAATGGCCGATTCCGGGGTTAAATACCGGTCGCGCGCCAAGTTCTGCTCGCGCAGCAACGCATCAATCCGCGTGCGCTCCACCACGTCAAGATTGCGCGCCTGGTTCAATAAATGGACTACGACTTCATCCGCCACTTGATTGCCCACGGTGGATAAAAAACTGTCTGTTTCAAAGGGCAAAACCGCCACGCGGTTGTATTGTTTTACATCCAGCACCGGCTGCACCAAAACACGATGTGCGCACCCCGTGCCCGCCAGCGCCAGCAAAACCAACCCCAAACCACCGAGCCGAACCTTCCATGATTTCATCATCCGGATCTCCTTTAATATGAAAACCATCTGGCCTGATTATATCAGCCCGGCGGGTTGCGTGCAAATGAACCTTGAATAATTCCGGATATTTGACCCCAAGGCCGCGGGTTATGCCGGTTCAGGCAACATCAACCGCAAACCGTCGTAAGCCAAAAATACGTTTTTAGGCAACTCCGCCTGGGTTTTCCGGTGTTCCAATAAATGGCAAAGATGCGTAAAATAAGTTTTCTGCGCGCCAATGCGGCGGGCCTCTTCCAAAGCCCGCGCCACATGAAAATGAGTTTCATGCGGCTGATGGCGCAACGCATCCAATACCAGCACATCCAAATTTTTCAATTTGGGATACGTGGCCTCGGGGATTTTGGATACATCGGTGATATAGGCAAAACTGCCCAAACGATATCCAAACACCTTCAACCGGCCGTGCCAAACCGGCAAGGGTTCCACCCGTAAGGTTTTAATATGAAAGGGGCGCACCACCGCGTGTAAATCCAGCCGGGGTTTTCCGCCCCCTATTTGGGTTTTGCGAAAAGCATAGTCAAACCGCTCACGCACCCGCGCCAGTGCCGCAGACGGGCCGTATATGGGAAAATGCCTGCCTGAACGTTCAGAAAAAATCCTCACATCATCGAGCCCGCCGATGTGATCCGCGTGGGCGTGCGTCAAGAGCATGGCATCCGCGTGATGCACGTTATGGGCCACAGCCTGCAGCCGGAATTCCGGCGCCACATCAATCAACAGCGTTTGGCCATGGGTTTCCACCAGCACCGACGCGCGGCTGCGTTTATTCCTGGGGTCGGTTGAACGGCATACGCCGCAGGCGCAGCCGATCACCGGCACACCATGGCTGGTGCCCGTGCCTAAAAAAGTTATCCGCATAATTCCTCACTGGTTATGCCTTGGTTCAAGCACTCATCCGAGCTTCATTTAGACGTATCCTAGAGCGAACACGGTGGCATTATAAATCAATT
>JAGVPM010000148.1 GCA_020052235.1 Candidatus Goldiibacteriota bacterium | reverse complement strand
CCAGATCATTTTCCGACTGCGCCAGCTCAAGTTTTGCCCGAATGACTTCGGCCAAGGTGGTTCTGCCCGACCGATATTTGAGCTGGACTAAGTCCAGAAGCTTTCGCGTGTAATCCAGATTTTCAGCAGCCAACTCATTTTTCTTTTGCGCCAATTGCAGCGCATAATACTTTTCTTGAACCACTGCCTTCGCTGCGGCCAATGTGCCGCGCCAAACCTCACGCGCAATTTCAACCTCAGCTTCAGCCAGCATTTTTTTTTGATGTCTGGCCCCCGAGATTTCTATTTCCTGTTGCATCTGAACTTCAGTCTCGGTTCCGTTTCCCTCATCCCCGATGCCTGCGCGCAAGCCGGTTGATGACACGTCGATCTCGGGATTGGAATAAGCCCGGGCCTGGACAACCCTGGCTTCAACCGCAGCCAATTTTTTTTTCATTTCAAGCACTCGCAGATTATTTTGCGCGCAAAGGTTCAAGGCGTCTTGTAACGAGAAGCCTTCCGGCTCCCCTCCGCCACTATGTGCCGGTTTGGCGATTGTTCCAGCCCAAAGCAATCCTGGCCAAACAATCATGAACACGACCATCCAAAAGGCGACTGATTTTTTTATCTGCATTTATAATTAGAACCTCCTCGTTCTGGGGTTAGGTAAATTTATCTTGCCTCAGTAAATCCAGTGGCGCAGGCCGCGGCCCAAAAAACGGAGCTTTCAGGGAAACCACAGGTTTCCCTGACGCGGACATACCGTCCGCTGTTCCTTCCTATCTTCGTTGGGGTGCTTTGCCCCCAAGCCCTAAGCCTCCGTTCTAGCATGAGGCCATGGTTTGGGCATGCGTTTTCCTGCAACGGGATGTCAAAGCAAACAAATGATGGCTAAATGGGTAATATTAAAATTGCAGAAGGTTCAAATCCGAAGGACAACTGAGCTGAAAAAAATATTTTTGGCAGAAGGGTTTTGCAGAACGGCCGCGGAATGAGCAAAACCGGAAGCATGATCCCGGCTCAGAAAATTATGTGCGCAGGGAAGCAGTTTCAGAAAATTACGCTCGTGGATTTGCCTGGAAGCGGAGATCGGGCCAAAGAAAAGGAACTCGTTGATGGTAATATCCAGACAATTTCCGCACTGTCCCTCCATCGGCGCTGATTCAGTTTTGGTGGGATGCTCATCTGAATAACAAAAAGCACGATTGCCTCCCAAAGGAGCAATCAAAAAAGCCAACACCAGCAAAGCTATAAATACATTTAATGATTTTTTCATCACCATATCCTGCGGAGCTTTCAGGGGAACCACAGGTTCCCCTGACGCGGACTGAAAGTCCGCTGTTTGGTGTCTGACAGTTCTTCGATTTAATTTTTACCAGATAATTCCGCTTTTAGCAATCCCTACTTTCGCAGCTTGCCAACAATCCATTGCGGGGATGAATGATTCTTGCTAGAATTACACCTGTTTACAAAACACCCACGGAGAAGGTGTCATGTCAAAACTTGAAGATCTGTTTTTCCTTAAAAAAGAAAGTGAACTTTTGGCCAAGTACCAAGAAATGCAAAAAATGAAAGAAACCATGGAAAACCTGCGCGATGTTTCGGGCATTCATGACGAACAGGTCTTAAAAAAATTCATTGATTTAAACATTCGGCCTGAAACTCTGGCTTCGTTGGCCCTGGTTCCTTGTGTCCTGGTAGCGTGGGCGGACGGCCAGGTTGACTATAAAGAAACAACGTCCATCATGAAAACAGCTGCTAAAATCGGATGGGGGAAAACCAGCATCGATTACATCTTGTTAAACCATTGGTTGAAGAACAAACCCTCGCCCTTGCTTCAAGATGCCTGGCTCCATTTTGTGGAAAACTTATGTAAAAAAATGACTTCAGAAGAAATCCTGCGTTTCAAGGAAGAAATCATCGCCCATGCAAAAGTCATTGCTCAAAGTAGCGGTGGTTTCTGGAGCTTTGGCAAGATATCCAAAGCAGAAAAAGAAGTACTAAATAATCTGGCGCACGCATTTACCATTTGTCGAAACCAACTATAGACTTTCAGCGGACTGGCAAAAACCTTCCTTTTCTGCGCACCTCCCTCGCCCCCTTCCTGCGCCTCGCCGGGTTCTGCCTGGCCGGGTGGGTAGCCTATCGGCTCATCATTTTGATTTCCCTTTGGGTCTTCCCCTTGCCCACGGGCCTGCTGGAATCCGACTATTCCACGCTGCACTTGGATACCCGCGGGCATTTGCTGCGAATTTCACTTTCACCTTCGGGCAAATACCGCCTGCGCCTGCCCTTAAACCGCATGGCCGATACCTTGAAGCGCGGATTTCTGCTTTATGAAGACCGTTTCTTCTACTACCACCAGGGCGTGAATCCCTTATCCATTTTACGCTCTCTGGCGCTCAACACCAAACATGCCAAAGTCCTCATGGGCGGCTCAACGCTGACCTTGCAGATTGCCAAAATGATTGAACCCAAACGCAGAACCCTGGGGGCCAAATTGCTTGAAACCCTGCGAGCCTGGCAATTGGAAGGCACGTATTCCAAGAACCAATTATTGGAATTGTATTTAAACACTGTCCCCATGGGCGGAAACATCGAGGGAGTCGGAGCAGCCGCGTATCTTTATTTAGGCAAACCGGCCGCAGCCCTCAGCGTGGCGGAATCCGCCCTATTGATCGGGCTGCCCAAATCCCCCAAACTATTTAGGCCCGACCGCCACCCACAGGCAGCACGCGTCCAACGCGGGAAAGTTCTGCGCAGCATGGCGCGCGATTTGCGCTTCACTCCCCGGCAACTTGCCGAGGCTGAACAAGCGCCCATTCCCGAACACCGTTTTTCCAATCCCCACGAGTGCCAGCATCTTTTGTCCCGCACCCATCACGAAAGCCCGCGCCTGATCCGGGAATATACCCTCGATCCGCAACTTCAGGCCTTTTGTGAATTGCGCCTGAGAACCGCATCGGAAAAAATGCGGCCCTGGGATATTTTCAATGGCGCGATTCTGGTGATTGACAATCACACCATGCAGGTTTTGGCGTATGTGGGATCGCCGGATTTTAACGACCAACAGCACGGCGGGCAGATCAATGGCGCCAACATCCTGCGCTCTCCGGGCTCGCTGCTCAAACCGTTTCTTTATGCCCGCGGCCTTGAGGCCGGACTCATCACACCCCGGCGGCTGGTCTATGATCTGGAACGCAATTACGACGGATATCAACCTGCTAATTACGAGCGCCGTTTTTGGGGGCCGCTGGCAGCCGAGGATGCGCTGGCGTATTCCCTCAACACCCCGGCCGTGGAACTGGAATACGAACTGGGAACTGAACGGGGCCTGGCGGGATTTTTGCGCCAAACGCGTTTGGCGGGGCCACGTTTGGCCAAGAACAACCCCGGATTGTCCATTGTCCTGGGTGCCATGCCCATGAGCTTGGAGGAGATGGTCCAACTGTACGCGATTTTTTCCAACCAAGGCCGCCTGCGCCGGCTGCTCTTTTTCCAAGACGAATTAAATCAACCTAATCAAGGCAGCCCAATGCTTTCCCCTGAAGCAACGTTTATTACCGGGGAAATGCTTGCGCGCTTGTTCCGCCCCGATCTGCCGCAAGCCTGGGAATTCACGGCCAACCGGGGAAAAATCGCCTACAAAACCGGCACCTCGTTCGGCCTGCGCGATGCCTGGACCATTGGTTTTACACCCGGCTATACGGTGGGTGTCTGGCTGGGCAACGTGGATGCCAAAGGCTCCACGGCCTTGGTCGGCTCCAAAGTGGCTGCTCCGCTCATGGCTGAAATAATGAACGAACTGACGCGTTACAAGGATGCTTGGTTTAGACAACCTGCCACTGTGCGCCAACGTCCGGTGTGCGCCTTGAGCGGCGAACCCATGAGCCCGGCCTGCACTTCGTCCCTGCAGGATTGGTTTATTCCCGGAATCAGTTCCATGAAACCCTGCCCGATCCATCAACGCCTTACCTTTGACAAGAAAACCGGCCTAGAGGTTTGCAAGGCCTGCATGACCCAACCTCGGGAAGCATACTTGGAAAAAACCGTCGAGATCTGGCCGCCGGAAGCTGCCGCCTATCTCCGTCAGCAAGGGAAAACCGCAGGCATTAGCATGCAGCACAATCCCGAATGCCCGGCCTTGGTTTCCACCGGGGGTCTGAAAATCAAAAGTCCCTTGCCCAACAGCCGCTTTGCCTTAACCCAAGCGCTGGCATCGCGCCATCAAAAAATTCCCCTGTCGGCCCAGTGCCAACACCCGGCGGACAATGTTTTTTGGTATGAGGACCAGCGTTGGTTGGGGCAAACCAAGCCTGACGAAACCCTTTATCTGGAACCCAAACCCGGCAGGCATACCATTTCGGCTGTCACGGCGCGCGGGCAGGTTGACCATGTCGATATCGTGGTGAACCGCCCATGAAGCGTATCTTCATTTTCCTCGCGTGCAGTTTATGGGGTGCGCTTTCAGCCCAAGCCGATGTCCGGGTGCTGCTTTTTCAAACGCAAATCCTGCAGACACTTATTGTCTCTGCTCCTGGAGGAGCGCGGATTTTCGATCTGCATTCCGACTCACTTTTAATGACCCTTCGCCCCCATGAAACCGCAAGCATTCAGCGCACAGGAGCAAGTTTTCGTCTTCAAGCCAAAACGCGTTGCGATAATTCCAACCCCATCCGGATTGAGGCTGCCCGCACCCAGGCAGTCCTTACGCTCGCCACCCCCGGAACACCGCCGCGCGCCTACGCCGGTTGGATTGAACTGCACGCCGATCCCCATGCCCTGCGCGTAATCAACCAAGTAACCGACGAGGCTTATCTGGACTCGGTTGTGGCCAATGAAATTCCAGCGAATTGGCCGGCCGGAGCCTTGAAAGCCCAAGCCGTTTTAGCCCGCACCTATCTCGCCTGCCATCGCGGGCGGCACAAAGATCAGGGCGCCGATGCCTGTGATCTGACGCACTGCCAAGTTTACAAAGGCGAAGCGCATGCCGCTCCGGTTGCCCATGCGATTCAAGCCACGCGCGGCCTGGTATTGACTTACCAACGCAAACCCATCGATGCCGTATTTCATTCCACCTGCGGCGGCAAAACCACGGACTCCCGCAATGTCTGGCCCGCGCAGGCTGCCGTGCCTTATCTGATCCCGGTCTCCGACCGCGGACCGCAAGGTGATTTTTGCCAAGCATCGCCCTATCACGATTGGACTTTTGATATTTCCCGTGAGGCCTTGGGCAAGCAACTCAAAGCCCATGGCGTAATTTTCCCCTCGAGCATGGAAACCATACGCATATTGCGCACGGATACGGCCGGACGCGTCCAAGAGCTTCAGCTTATTTTCACTGATCATTCCACCCGTTCTCTGGGCGGAGACACGTTTTACCGCGCGTGGGGGCAGGGCGGAAATTGGCATCAATTAAAAAGCACTTGGTTTTCGGTGAAAAAACGCGGAGAGCTGCTGCATTTTCAAGGGCGCGGTTTGGGACACGGTGTAGGCTTATGCCAATGGGGCGCCCGGGGACGCGCCTTGACCGGCCAGGCTTTTAACGAAATATTACAATTTTACTTTCCAGGTACCCAATTGGAATCCCGCTAGGCGAGGCGTTCGATATGCGTGGCAATTAAACCAGGGACCCGGCATTCGGGGGGTAATTCAGGCAGCGGGTCTATGGCGACATGGCGGCATTGAAATTTTTCAGAAGGCAATTGGCGTTCCAAAAACGGCAATGCGGGAAAATAGGCCAAACGGCCGTTGGGTTTTAATGCTTGAAGCAATTCGAAAAATTTGGCCGCATATTGATCAAAAATTCCTTGCGGGCTGAAATAATGAAACCAGACGTGGTTTGAAAATGCCAGATGCGAAAGAATCAAATCCCAGCGTTCCGGCTTGAATTTAAGTTCAAACCAATCGGCGCAGGTTACCCCCGCACCGGCATCCGCCAGCCGGTCAATTCCGGTTACGGAATGCTTTGGGGCCTGGAAGAAGCGGGCCAAATTCGCATGCTTCCCGCAGCCCAAATCCAATACCTCGCCGGTCACGGCTTCGGGTTTTAATCCCAACATCCTCAGTTGCCACTCGGGACCGTATTCCGAGGTTAAGGCATCGCGGTATATCCAGGCGTAATTAAACTCGCCCACCACCCCCGGCGCGACCAGGGAGGCCAATACCGCGTGCAAACGGATCAAATGGCATTTTAAAAGCATACGGTACGCCGATTGCCAATAACGCGCCTCGGCGGTTTTAAGCAAATCCCCGGTCTCTTGCAAGGCTTGACGATACAAGTGCTGCACACTGCGTAAATTTTTTTCTGAAAACGGCAGCAATCGCCGGCTTTGATAAAAAAAATCCAGTGTCATCCCGGCCAGATAATTCGCCAGGCAGTCGCGGTTTGCCTGAATTCCAAGCCAGTCCAACACCTGAATGCGGTGTTGAAACAATGCGTCAATCTGGCCGGAGTCCCATTCCATAAAATCTTTGTGCACTTTATAAACATCAATCAGGCTTTTGTTGGGTTGACCTTGGTACCGGGCGTTAAAAAAAGCGATCAACCAGGAAAAAAGATCCTCGGGATCAAGCGGCGTGCCGTTGGCAGGACCATGCATAGTCATAAATCAAGCACATTCCCCCTAAACGGAGTATGCCTTGCCGATATCGTTTGTGCGTCAATGATGTTATACCACACTTGGCGCTAAAGGAATACGCCCATTCTCCGCGCCGAATCCCGAGTTCGCCGGTGTTTTTTATGCGGGGTGACGTTCAGGCAATAAATCGTTCCAGGGTTTCCTTGACGGTAAACAGGGTGAAGGGCTTGCTGATATAATAGTTGGCGCCGCATTCGATGGCGGAACGCATAAGATTTTCATTTCCATAGGCCGACATGATGATCACCGGCACCGGATTAACTTCGGTGCGCATGCAGCGCAATGTTTCCAAACCATTCATGCCCGGCATTTTGTAATCCATGAGGACCACGGAGGGAATTTGTTGGCTGAATTTCAGCAAAGCATCCCTGCCGTTCGTCGCGGATTCGATTTCGTACTCGTCTTCCAAAACATCCTTCAAGGCTTCAATCAGCGTGGTATTGTCATCTACAATGAGAATTTGTTTTTTAGGCATGATGTGTTTTCCCGATTTCTTCCAGCATCAATGTATTTGTAGGCAGCGTTTTGCCCTTTGCCGAAAACAAAAAAATGCTCTCGAAAGTAGAAAGTCGAGAGTTGACCGAAAAATGGTGGGCGGTACAGGACTCGAACCTGTGACCTCTTGCATGTCAAGCAAGCACTCTAACCACCTGAGCTAACCGCCCATTTTTGCCAAATTGAGGACGTATTGTAGTGCAAACACTTGGACTTCGCAACAAAAAACCGCCCTCAACACGGGATAAATTTTGTAGGGAACTTAGCATGCCTGTTCCCTACAAGTCATTTCCAGGTTTTAAATGCAGTTTCCAATGAGGGCCGCAAAGCCTCCTGGGTTAAATCATATCCCAGCGGTGTCACGGATACAAACCCCGCATCCACGGCCACGGAATCAAGATCCGGCGCCGGGTCGATCACCTCGGCGTCCTCTCCCGTCAGCCAATAATAAGTCCGTCCGCGTTCCAAGCGTATTTCGTAACGATCACGGTACCGGTAGCGGGCCACCCGTGTAACTTTCACCCCGAGAATTTTATCCGCGGGCAAAGCCGGCACGTTGAGGTTAAGTAAAACTCCCGGCGGCAGCGGATGGCTTAACATCCACTCGGCAAAGCGGCGGGTATACTCGGCGGCCAGGTAAAAATCAGCCTCTTTCTGAAACGACCGCAAAGAGGCGGCCAAACTGGGCACTCCGAAAATAGTTCCCTCCCGCGCTGCGGCTACGGTTCCCGAATACAATACATTGGTGCCGGCATTGGGCCCCAAATTAATGCCCGAGACCACCAACTTCGGCAATTTTGGCATCAAGGTATGCAAGGCCAGCTTGACGCAATCGGCCGGGGTACCGGTGACGGACAGGCCGAAAAACTCCCCGTCTTTGAATACTTCCGCGGTACGCAACGGCGTCATCAAGGTAATCCCATGGCCAAACGCGCTTTTTTCCACATCCGGTGCAACCACCAGCACTGAACCCAGCCCGCTCAAGGCTTTTTTCAAGGCCTGCAACCCGGGTGCGTGAATGCCGTCGTCATTTGAAATTAAAATATCCGCTTGATAATCCATCAATCCACTCCGCCTTGCTGACGCTTTCAGGGAAACCACAGGTTTCCCTGACGCAGACGCCGACGCGTCTTGCTTTCCTTCCTATCTTTGTCGGGGGCTTTATCGCCCCCGAACCCCCGCCTCATCATTTTAGATGAGGCACCGGGTATAAAAAAGACCGGTCCCGGGAAATCAGGGCCGGCCTTCAAGACACAATGGTTAAATCCGTTAAACTATTTGCCGCTTTTTCCGGAATTAATTTTTGACGTCGGCGGCATGGTTCCTTTTGAAGCGTTCTCCGCCCGTTTTTTGCTGTCTTCCAAGAATAAGTCCGTCAGCCGTTTATTATACTTTTCACGATCCTGCGGCGCTAGATCACTGATGTACCGCATGACGTCACCCATCGTGGTTCCATATTGGGAATAAACCGCATCGCTTTTTTGCCGGATGCGGTCATTGATTTCAACCATGACTTTCGGGTCTTTCGGAAGGTCTTTGGAAGGAATTTCAGCCAAACTGACTTTAGCTACGGAATTGGTGATTTCAGCGGCTTTTTCCGGCGTTAAATTCCCAGTGTACGGAACCTTGGTGGCCTGCAAAGTCGCGATCATTTCCTTCACGCTTTGATCAATCGCGGTCCTGGGTGCCGCTTGCCCATTAGGCGCAGGGGTCAATGAGGTTTCATCCGCAGGTGCCGTTTTTGCAGATTTTTGCTTGGCACAACCGGCGGCCATGAGCCCACCCAGAATCAAACCAATTAAAAAAATCTTTGGAATATTTTGAAACCTTCTCAAGACTGTCGACTCCTTCCACATTTTTAAGGAGTAACTTCGCTTACAGGCATTGATAATAACATACTCCCGACCTACGTCAATCTTTTTTCTTATCTTGCGCGTCCTTCGGCTAAATCAAAGTGAAACCATTCACTCAACATCAAGGCAACCCAATTTGTTTCTTATCAATATCTTCCACAAAAGGAAGCACCGGAACGCCGTCCGGAAGTTCAGGCGGGTTTACTTTACCAATCCGGGTGTATAACAATTCGCGGTACATTTTTGTAAACCGTTTTTCGGAATTCCCGCTCCCTGAACCGTTGCCTACAATGGCATGCACCAAAATGCCCATGGTTTCATCAATATCCACCGTGACTGTCAATATCTCGGGTGAATTCCCCGCAACTTGAGTCCGCAGATCGTACCGGTGCACCGGAATTTCTTCGAATTTACTCATGCCCAAATCCTTTATTTCACCGCGCACGGCCTGCATGAGCGCAAACCGGATCTCCTTTAAAAGCGGTTGAAACAACTGTTCACCCTGGCTGCGGCTGTTGGGCCCATTGTCCTGAAAACCATTTGGTTCTTGAGTGTACAAACGATCTTTTAGGATAATGAACTCCCAAGGATACTCCTGATGATTCCGGTTAAAACGGAAATATGCATCTCCCCTGTTGACTTCCCCGTCAAATTCCAGGGAATTAGTGTGATCATCGCTGTAAATGCCAGTTTGGTATACGGGCAGGGTATCCGATTCTTCAATGGCTTTAATAATCTTGTTCTGCCAATCCGTCTTTCCGGTTTCGTATTTTCCCTGAGTCATCCAAGCCTCGCGTTGCGCTTGTTCGGCTTTGGCTTGTTTTTCCGCCTGCCCCAGCGCATCGGGCGATGCAGCTTTCTTTTTCGCGCAACCGGCCCCTGCCGCCATCATCAGCACCATTAAAATGCTCAATCCCGCCTGCCATGGTTTCCGCACCGTAATCACCGCCTTACCCATTGTAGGTCCGCATGGCCGAGGGCAACCCCTCGATCAGCCAGCACCGCACTGCTTCAGCCGCTTTTTTCACGCCGTCCGCCACAGCGTCCAGCTCTTCAGTGGAAAACTTAGAGAGCACATAATCCGCCGTGTCCCACCCGGGCGGAGTTTGACCGACCCCAAGGCGCAAACGCGCGAATTGCAGCGTACCCAAATTCTCTATAATGGATTTCAGCCCATTATGCCCTCCGGCGCTGCCTTCGGCGCGGAAGCGCAGACGTCCTACCGGAAGATTCAAATCATCGGTGATAATTATAATATGTTCGAGGGGTATTTTAAAATAGCGCACCAACGCCTGCACGGCTTGGCCGGATAAATTCATATACGTTTGCGGAAAGGCAAGGATGCATTCGTCGGCCTGATGACGGCTCCTGCCCCACTTAGATTGCATCGAGCTATGCGATAATTCCAGGTTTAATTCGCGGGCCAATTGAAAAAGCACCATGGCGCCCAGATTGTGCCGGGTGCCGGCATAGCGTTCTCCAGGATTGCCCAAGCCTACAATGAGTTTCATACTAAGTCCAATGCAGGGAACTTAGCATGCCTGTTCCCTGCAAAATTTATCCTAAGCCGCAAGCGGCAAAGGGTATAAAAAAAACCGGCAGCTGCCCAAATCCAATGGGAAACTGCCGGGATGGGAAACAGCTTATTTTTTCGTTTTCTCGGCGCGGCGCTCTTCGCGTTCCTTCTCGCCGATAACTTCCGGTTGCTTGACTTCCGGCGTGGCTGCTGCTGCACCCGGTGCCGCCGCTGCGCCCGGTACCGCTGCCGCACCTGCCGCCGGTGCGGCAACTTCCTCAGCCTTCGGCGCAACTATGTGAACAATGGGTTCGTGCGAATCCACCAACACCTCAATGCCTTCCTGCAAGGGCAACTGCGCCACCGTGATGGCATCGCCTATCTTCAGGGCCGAAATGTCCAAGGTGATTTTTTCAGGAATCAGCGAAGGCAAGCAGCGGATATGCAGATCGCGGTGGACCAGTTCCAAAACGCCGCCTTCTTTGATGCCGGGCGAATTACCGACGAGCTGAACGGGAATTTTAGTCTCCAGCGGACGATCCATGGAAATCTTAACGAAGTCCACATGCAGGATTTTTTCCGAAACCGGGTGGCGTTGGATCTCCTTCACCATGACGGTAGCTTCGTGCGCCGCATCGCCGTTGATGGTCAGCTTGATCAAGGTGTTGAAAATACCGGCCGTTTGCAGCGCCTGTTGATTCTTCTTGTCCGTCAATTCCAAGTTAATGTTTGTTTCGCCGCGTCCGTAAAGAACGGCCGGAATTATGCCGTTTACCCGTGACCGGCCCACTTTGCCTTTTTTCATCCCCTGCCGGATTTGGGCTTCCATTTGCATTTGTTTCATAACACTTTCTCCATTCTCTCAATAGATATTAACCAACATCCTCCCCCGCGCCAAAACCCCCAGGCTTGCGGCCGGGGAAGAAGATAGAGTTTATAAAAAATCAGCCGTTTTATCAACTTCGATCTTACTTTTTTCTACCCTCACGCTCCCGAAAGCGCAGGATGCCTATTGCTGGCTAAACAACGTACTCACCGTGGTTTCGGTATGAATGCGCCGAATGGCCTCGGCAAACAGAGGCGCCACGGACAAGATGGTGAGTTTTTTATTCAATTCCAAATTTTGCACGGGAATGCTGTTGGTGGCCACCACTTCCTTCATTTCCAAATTGCGGATCAATTCGTGGGCCGGGCCGGACAAAACCGGGTGCGAGCAGCAGGCGTAGATATTATCCGCGCCGAACTGCTTTAAAATGCGGACCGCTTCCACCAAACTCTTGGCGGTCGCGATCATATCGTCAACGATCAAAACATCCTTGTCCTTCACCTCGCCGATTAAATTCACGGCCGTGGCTTGCGTGGGGCCGGTGCGGCGTTTGTCCACAATGGCCAAATGGCAGCGCATGTTTTCCGCAAACCGGCGGGCCAATTTAATGCCGCCGACATCGGGGGATACCACCACCAGCTTGTGCAATTTTTTCTTTTTAAAATAATCAATCAACACCGGGGCCGCTTGCAGGTTGTCCACCGGGATGTCGAAAAAGCCCTGAATCTGGTCGGCGTGCAAGTCCATGGTCAACACCCGGTCCGCACCCGCCGTGGTAATCAAGTTGGCCACCAGTTTGGCCGTAATCGGAACGCGCGGCTGATCCTTGCGGTCCTGGCGCGCGTACCCGAAAAAGGGCAGCACGGCCGTGATCCGCTTGGCCGAGGCGCGGCGAAATGCGTCCATCATCACCAGCAGTTCCATCAAGTTTTCATTCGGGTTCGGACAAGTCGGCTGAATCACAAAAACGTCCGCACCGCGCACGTTTTCCTTCACCCGCACGGAAATTTCACCCTCGGGAAAACGGCCTACATCAATCAGTCCCAAAGGTTTGCGCAACGACTTGGCAATGGCCGCAGCCAAATGCGCATTGGCATTGCCCGAAAAAATCTTCAATTCATTCCCCACGTTTCAGCCTCCTTAAACCACTCATACGCTCAACTTTGTCATTCCCTGGTCACTTCGACAAGCTCAGTGACCGTTCCCCGGCGCGCTCAACTTATAACTTTCTTTTCTTTATCACCCGCGCCGGCACACCCACGGCTACGGTTCCCGGCGGCACCACGGTATCATGTTTTAATACCGCACCTGCGCCCGTCAATGCTCCGGCACCCACTTGACTTGGGGCCACAATGACCGTGCCGCTGCCGATAAATGCTTTTTCGCCTATCTTCGTCGGATGCTTGTTGACCCCGTCGTAATTGGCGGTAATGGTGCCGGCGCCAATATTCGCTTCCCGGCCCACGGTCGCATCGCCCAAATAACTCATGTGCCCCATTTTCACACCCGGAGCCAAATGGCTGCGGTTGATTTCAGCAAAATTGCCAATGGCCACGCCCTCATCCAAGCGGCTGCCTTTGCGTACATGCGAATACGGGCCGATCTTCACCCGGTCACGCACTTCGCAATGTTCCAGCATGGAATAACGAACGTTCACGCCATTTCCCACCCGCGCCGAATCCACATACGTACCGGGGCCGATTACACACTGCTTGCCGATCACCGTAGCGCCCACCAGATAAGTCTCCGGCCAAATCACCGTATCCGGTCCGACTTTCACCCCGGGTTCAATCCAAGTGCGTTTTGGGTCAATAATCGTCACACCCTGATCCAGCAAGGCCAATACGGTTCGCTGCTGAATTACCGCGTCGGCTTGCGCCAACTCCCGGCGGCTGTTCACACCCAGAACCTCTTCGGCATCCTCCACACAAAACGCGCCGACCTTTTGGCCTCCGCGGTTCAACAACCCGATAACATCCGTCAAATAATACTCGCCCTTGCGGTTGCGATTGCCGACTTTCGCCAGCATCTTCCACAACCAGCCTTGCGAGAAACAATACGCTCCGCTGTTGATTTCATCCAAGCGGCGCTCCTGGTCCGTGGCTTCACGCTCTTCCACGATCCGCTCCACCGTCCGGCCGTCTGAAGAACGCACAATGCGCCCGTACCCGAAAGGATTAGCAACTTGGGCAGTCAATATAGTGGCTGCCGCCCGCGTGCGCCGGTGCTGCTGCACCAGCCGCCGCAATGTTTGCGCCCGGATTAAAGGCGCGTCGCCGCATAAAACCAAAACTTCGCCCTGAAGCGAGGCCATGCGATTTTTCGCCATCAATACCGCATGCCCGGTTCCCAGGCGCTTCGTCTGTAAAGCTTTCAATACGGAAACCGGCAGGGCTTTGGCCACGTCATCGGCTTTATGCCCCAACACAACCACGGGCGAATCAACCCCCGCTTTTCCAACCGCCTGCAAAACCCAAGTTATCAACGGCCGGCCAACCAAACTATGCAGCACCTTCGCGGTCTGCGATTTCATTCGGGTTCCTTCACCAGCCGCCAAAATAACGGCGTGTAGCTTTGACATGCGGCACCTGTGAGAAATAAAAATGGCTGCACAGTACAATCAGTGCTATAAATTCCTCTGTAAATAAGCCAATTACAAAATGGGCTACATAATAAATGATTTGTCTTTTTCTGTCAACCAGAGAGGACCGTTTTTTTGAAAACTGGCCATGTCATCAATCGCGAACTGGACATTTAAGTCATTTTTCTGTCCTTTTTGTCCTATTATTTTCAGACAAAAATCACGTATCTCTTTTATTTTCAAAATATTTTAATGTCCTATTCATGATTGGCGGACATTCAACAAAACATCGTATTTTGGCTCATATTTCGCCGAGTTAACTATATAATTTTTGTACTTTTGGAAGCCAATCGGATTAAAAACGAAATGCTGCACATAAACTTGGAAGTTTTTATTCCCCCGCTATTTTCCGACTCCTGGCGGCTTTTTCATCGCTTACCATTTCCACGCCGCTCTTAATATCATAGCCATTCTCCGTGACGACCACAACCGCACTTGGCGCACTGCCAATTTT
>JAGVPM010000200.1 GCA_020052235.1 Candidatus Goldiibacteriota bacterium | reverse complement strand
GGGAATCAACAAACCATTGTCTGGGAGTCGGTGTTATTACGGGGTTTATTTGAGGATTATTTTTCAATTCATGCGATATTTGTATTTCCGGAATTTTACCGGCACATTTTTCAATAAATGCTTGATATTGTTTTGCAAATTCCATTTCATCTCCTATGATAAAAGTAAAGTCTACTTCCGAATGTCTTAGGGGACAGCTGGTTAATCGGTTAAGCATTTACGAAACACGCTACAGTTTCAATTTAAAACCCATTTTTACTAGGCTTACTTAAACTCACGCAGTTTTGCGTTCCAGCCGTGAGACACGTTTTTCGAGTTTGTTGAAATCTTGGTAGGTTACTTTTTCCTTGAGGGAGCTGCGCAGTTCAGCTTTGATTTCGGTCTGTCCTTCATGTAAAAGGGCGATTTCTTCTTTAACTGTGTGCATGTCGGTTTTAAGGGACTGTACGTCCGATTTCAAAGCCAGGCCATTTATCTTCAGTGACGAGATATCACCTTTCATGACATGGATATCGGCTCCCATTTTCTCGAATTGATGGTTCATAACCTCAACCACCTTTTTTATATCCGACCGTAAAGATTCAAGCACTGTTTTAAATTCGCTCATGCTAATACCCCGTTCTTCATTCATGTCCGCCTCCCTATTGTGTTCATTAGAGCAGAGACTGTCAAGTTCAAATCTCCGCCCAAAGGGATTGGACAAAATCCATCAAAATAAGTTGCGTTTTTATTGGTCATCTTGAGGCGCCAATTTGGCACCTCAAGACAAAAAAGAGTCACCCACCGCTCATTCGCAATTTAAAATACCTTAGATCACAGTTTGCCGTCTGAAGGAATTGGAAAATCCACCAAACTTCCCTTAAACAATTCTTTCTCTTTAAAAATCAGCCCCAGCGCCTTCCCATGCTTCTGAAGCACCGGTATTTCCTGAGCGGTTACAATGGATATCGCAACACCCGCTTTACCAGTCCTGCCAGTACGCCCCACTCTATGCAGATACGCATCCGTGCTCTCCGGAATATCCACATTAAAAACATGCGTAACATCCTTTATATCCAGGCCTCTGGCAGCAATATCCGAGGCAATTAAAACGCTCACCTTACCCATGCGGAATTTCTCCAACACTGCCTTGCGGTCCACCTTTTTATCCTCGCCGTGCAGGCTCTCGGCTTTTAAGCCATGGTAGTTTAAGGTTTCGAGAGCCTTGTCGATTTCATACGGTGTATTAATAAATACCAGCGATTTAGCAGCGCCGGTGTGGATGATGAGCTTTCTTAAGGTATCAATTTTATCCCGCAACTCTACTGTGACATAAATATGCTCAATCGTATCCGGAACGCGGGTGCTGGTTTCGGCCTTGAGCAACTGAGGTGTTTTCATAATTTTTTTAGCTTTTTCTATGGTTGGCTCCGAAATAGTCGCGGAAGCCAGTATGATCTGCCGGTCACGCTGTGTGGTTTTAATGACAGCATTGATCGTATCGATATTATTTTTATCAAACAGCCGATCAGCTTCGTCGATAATTATGGTCTTAATCGTATGCGCGGAAATTTTCCGCTTCGTAATCAGTTCCAACACCCGGCCGGCAGTGCCCACGATGATTTGAGGTTTATCCCGCAGTTTTTCAATTTGCCGGTCAATATTGACATTGCCAATGATGGAGACGCCGGTTAGCTTTTTGTCCGAGTTTTGCGATAGCTTTTCAATTTGCCGCAGGATTTGCACAGCAAGCTCGTGGGTCGGCACCAGGATCAAGGCTTGCATCTCCCTTATCTGCTGAAGTTTTTCAAACAAAGGCAGCAAAAAGGCCAGCGTCTTTCCAGTCCCGGTTTGGGATTGAATCATTAAATCAACACGCTTGAGCGCTTCTGGAATAACCAGCGTTTGTATCTGCGTAGGCACAGTAATGCTCTCAGCAGCCAGTGCCTCAACCAGGCTTTGAGATAAACCAAGATCATTAAAAGACATGCTCATAAACAGCTCCTTAAAAACTCCCGCAAATAGTAAGTTCACAAACTTTGCAGCGGAAGTTACCAACCGCCGATGCTTTTTCCGCTATTTCGTACCCGGTCCCTTCATTGCGTCAATATCTTTGAGAAAAACATGCCAGACACCGCCTATGCCGGCTTCCGAAATGGCCACGCCCATTTTTCAACAAAACGTTGCCCCCATATGATTGCCATTAGGACAATATCATCGCCCACTACCTTGGTCAGATTGCCAACGGAAATGAGTTTAAAAGAATAAAAACTGAAAATGAAGACAATAATTATCAGGATAAGGCCAATTAGTCCCGACAGTCTCAACCTTTTGGCAAATCTCTCTCCAAGTTCATGGATTTTCTCTTTTGTCAGTATGCCATCAGGTGACGGATATAAGCGTTTCATGCTTGGATTTTTCTGAAAGTATCCAGCTTTTTCCATTTTGTCCTCCTCTTTTGGAGACTGTGTCACAACGTCTGTCCACAGCCTCTAATCACATTCCCCTCCCCAGGGTTGGTGGGAGGGGATGTAGGGGAGGGGGTTCGAAATTATAT
>JAGVPM010000026.1 GCA_020052235.1 Candidatus Goldiibacteriota bacterium | reverse complement strand
TTCCCCTCCCCAGGATTTGGTGGGAGGGGATGCAGGGGAGGGGGTAAAAGCTTTGTATTTAAAAGCTCGTCCCCTCACCTTCATCCTCTCCCACAAGGGGAGAGGAATTTTAAAAATAAAAAAGACTTTTCCGCAACAAAAACTATTTAATCCGCATGATCCAAATTACGGTCATAGTAACTGGTTTTGTTTCGGTGCCCGTGCGTGGATTTCCATTAGCACCATCTGAAATAGGGCCACCAGTTGATTGCGTGCCACTGAATTGAAGAGTATTGACGGCACTACCCCCGGCTCCGTTAGTGGAATATGAGATCCCAGTATTATGAATATGCCCCTGCATTTGGTCGTCTGACCCACTACCCGATGTCGAAGAACCACGTAAATAAACTCCCGGCTTTCCGGTAATGTTAGTAATACCCGCACCCGAAGCAACACCGTTTAAGTTCGGTATGGGCGCTCCGTTTAGCACGCTTTCAGGATCATTAAGTACCTGACCATCGCATTTAACATAATTACCTGGGAGTATTGGTATAGTGGGAATTGTTGCTTTAGAAAACAAATCTGAATGCCAAGCGATGATACCTCCAACCGGCACTTCAATTTTCAATGCATACGGCACGCCATTTAAGGGCTGGCGGGGTGTCATCTCCGAGTCCGTATCCACGCGTAGACCGACCCAATACTGTTGCGAAAAATCAACAGCTTGAGAAAAAGGGGTTGTCGACCCCAAAAGGACACTGAAATATCCATTCCTCGTTTGCACGGAATACGTATCCGCCCATTTGGAGGCGCCTTCGGCGGCAGTTTGATTATCGTACAACCGTATCGTAATAGAGTGCGTGCCGTCCGCTACCGGAGTGCCGTTTAATTCCGTCAACCGGCCTTGATAATTGATTGTGCGTGAAGCAGCCGCAGCCCAAACTGTTCCGGAATATAAAACCATTCCCAGTAAAAATAACAACCCAACTTTTTTCATTTTACCCTCCTATTTTTTATCTGCCAGCCGCTCAAAAAAGGACTATATACCAGTGATTTATTCGCTTCAATGATTTTGTTTAAATTTCAAGGCTGTCAAAAGGAAAAACTCGTATGAATAGTAAATAAAAGCTTGAACATTTAGTGCGCACTCAACTATTGCCATTCCCTGGTCACTTCGACAAGCTCAGTGACCAAAGGTGAATTAAATAAAAAAATGGCCGTTGAGCCGATTGCTGAGCCTGCCGAAGCAGTCGAAACGACCGATGAATTGCACGTCCTAATAAGGCCATTGGTAAAAAGCCGTGCCCTGTTGGACGCATTGGTCCAAATACTGCGGAGCCCAACCGTGTTGGTTTAGAAGGTTAAATTCGTCCCGGGTGATAAACAAACCGCCGACAGGGCGGGAAAAACTCCGGCCGGCGGCGTGGGCGATTTCATTGAAATCACCCAGTGTTTGCTTGGCGGCCAATTCAGGTTCATCTGCCCACAAAAATTGAAAGGTGGTGAAGAAATCCAATCCGCCCCGGGAGACTCCGGCCAAGCCCCCGGCCCATATTCCCTCCTGATCCAAAATTCCCAACATGAGTATGCAAGGAGCTGTCAAATGACCGATGATGCGGAATAAAAAGGATTCCGGGAAACCGAAAAGTTTGGGTTCGGGAAGCTTAATGTCCATGGCTTGGGCCAGGGCGCGGATATGCCCGTTGATCTCGGCCAGGGGATGATCCCCGGGAGTTGCCAACCGGGCGGTTAATTGCCGGAAAAATTCCTCGCGCGTTCCGGGTTCCAAGGTCAGCAGCGAATAGGACCAAGGCAGAGGCATGGGATTTTCATTCCCGGATAAATGCGCCAGGCGCTCCATTTGCTCGGGTTCGGGATCCAATAAACGAAATTCCGGATTTAACATGGAATCAGCTCCCAAAATTTCACGCTGCGCGCGGGAAGGGTGAGGCGGATTTCATGATTGCCGCCAAAATATTTTTTGGTATTCCAGAAATCCTTAAGCACGAATTTGCCTTCGCGATGGGCAATGGTTTCCACCGGTTGCTGCGCCGGATTGATCAGGGCGATGAAAATACGGTTGCGGAACTTGTGTACCGTGAGTTTCAGGCCCGGATGCTCCACCGTAAGTTCGCGGACGATTCCCGCCTGTTTTAATGTGCGCGCCAGTTTTTGATCTGAAAATTCCGGCAGGTGATACAGTTTGCCAGTTTTCATGTTTTTGGAACGATGGGAGGTTTTGGGCTTAGGTTTAGGTTTCATATCCGCCAATTCCTCCAAGGAAACATGGCCGGCGTTTTCCGGATGCTTGGGAAGCGGGCCGATCAAAACCACGTGATTTCCTTTTTCGAGCATATCCGCCAGCAAGGCTTGCAGCCCGGCTGGCATATTTTCCTGGCTGGGAATGAGCAAGACTTGATTGAGGTTGATGCGGTCAAATGCGTTTTTACTTCCCTCGGCATTTAAGTAAGCATAATGTTCCGCATTGAGGAATTGTTCCAAGTTTTTTTGGGTGGAAGCATAATTTTGCGTCGCACGATCCCAGGCGGGCTTGGTTTCAAATCCCAAGCTGGTAATGCCGGCCAGGTCATAACGCGGAATTGCCGGAGTTTCAAGGTACTTGGCGCGTTCAAAGTCCGGAATGGTAATCAAAAGAACGTCCGCGAATAATTGACTGTTTAAAAAGCCCTCAATTTTGGCATGTTCCCGCACCGTGTCCCAAAAATGCTGAAACCGGCGATGCGGCGTGCCTTGGCGGTCCATGAGGAATCCGGGCAAAGAACCGGAGCCGGCCGGGGTTATGGCGTCCCAAGCCCGCAGTCCGGCAGCCACCCCGCAACCCAGGGCGTAATTTTTTTCCGTTTCCTCGGCCTGTGATTCAGGCCGGGCCTGGAACCAAGCCGGAAAACGTGTTTGCCAAAGTATGGGGGCCAAAAAATCGACTATGGCATCCGAATGGCTGACGGTAAGAGGCAGATCGGGCATGGTATAAGCAAAGCAGCGTGAACGTTCCAATTCGGTTAAATTGGAAGGATAACCATTGACCGGGATTGAAGCCAGAAACAAAGGAATGCGATCCAGGGCCAGGGGAGAAAAAATGGTGTATAGGCGTTCGGCGGCCTGCACAAAATATTCTTCGCGAAAGCGCGCCCAATCCAAAAACCGCGCCTGGGGAAATTGGTCCCCGGCGGTTTCAATCCGCCGGGGAGGTTCCAAGGATTCAAACGAGCCCACCACTTGGCCGTAAGTTTCAATGACGGCTTGGAGTTTTTTGTAATTTTTTTTCAAAAAAGCATGGTAAAGACCAAGTGCGGTTGGATGATAATCAGCGGCCGTAGGCGCCAGCGCTTGGCTCCATCCTGGCGCTTGCGTCAAACCCATGCCGATGATGGGGCCGTCGGGATGGATCAGGGGTGTTAAAACCGGTTGCAAGGCCCGGGCAAACGCGGTCAAGGAGTGCTGCAAAGGCTCCCCCACCAGGCAAGGCAGCGGGAAAACATCCCCCCCAAGCGTCGGGCTGGAAGGAATAAACGCATCGGCTGCGTTCAAAGCCAAAGCGGTTTTATCACACAGGAGGTCTTCGGGATATCCGGCAGCCGCGATTCCGGGAATATCCCGGGGGCCTACCCAAAGCACGGCCTTTAGGCCGCATTGCTGGATTTCATTTAAAAAAGCGCCGAGGTCATTTTGCGGCTGAGGGTTGGCGAAATCATAGTGTCCATTTGAACCCTGATGCACGCGCGGCAGCACGGCCGTGGATACCACCGTATGCCCAAGTTCCCGGTAGGCGCGCAAAACATCGCGCCAACGGGAGCGGTCAAGATCCCAGTAATTGATTTGTCCCCAGGCCCAAGGGAGATGTTTGCCTCCGAATTCCCAACCGGAGGAACGAAGTTTGACGGTCAAGCGAATACCTTTCCGATCTTTTAAAAAAATAAAAGACCATCAATGTTTTAAATAATACATGGTAGCCGGAACGTCCGCGCTCGTTGCGGCTATTGCCTGGTCACTTCGACAAGCTCAGTGACCGTGGGCGATAACGGTAGTTGAGCCTGTCGAAACGGCCAGAAAAAAGATTATAGTGGAATGCAACCGATTACCCTGGAAGATCGGTGGTTTCAGGCCGGGCAAGCATAACACGGTTTTTCCCCAAGCGTTTGGCTTCGTACAAAGCCTCATCCGCTTGGCGCAACAATTCCTCTTTTGTGCCGATTTTCGACGTTGAATAGGCGGAGGCGCCCATGGAAACCGTAATCCGCAAATCGGGCTCGCCCGGAAGAATCTGGAAACCGGCAACCAGTTGGCGGTAGCGTTCGCTCACGGTTTCGGCTCCGCCCAAATTGGTCTGCGGCAAAATCATAATGAATTCTTCGCCGCCATAGCGCGATAAAATATCGACCACGCGGTTGGAATTTTTCATTATGATGGCCAGCTGCTGTAAGAGCTGATCGCCTTTTAAATGCCCGTAAGTGTCGTTGATCAGCTTAAAATCATCGATATCCACAATCACACAGGAAATCGGGTATTGATAACGTTTGGCGCGCTCGATTTCCTCATGGAAGCGTTCCATTAAATAACGGCGGTTGTACAAACCGGTGAGCGGGTCGGTCATGGACAGCTCCGACAGGCGGCGGTTTTGCGAACGCAGATTATCGTGTTCGCCCTTGATGCGGAGAGCTGTTTCCACGCGCGCGATTAATTCATCCAGGTCAAACGGTTTGGTAATGTAATCGTTGCCGCCCAGCCTTAAGCCCACGACTTTGCTGTCGGTCTCTCCGCGGACAGTCACGAAAATCACCGGGATGGCTTTTAATTCTTCTTTTTCCTTGATCATGCGCAGGACTTCATAGCCGTTGAGCTTGGGCATCATGACGTCCAGCAAAATCAAATCAGGTTTGAGCCGGTTGACTTCCTGAATAGCTTCTTCTCCATCCTTGGCCCAATGCGTAGTGTACCCTTTGGCTTCAAGAATGATTTTTATTAACTCGGCAATATGCGTATCATCTTCGGCAATCAAAATGGTTTCGGCCATGAAGCTCCTCCCTGCCCGTAGAATGCGTTCCATCAAGATAACGGATTACGATCTATTTGTCAAGGTAAGGAAATCTCTGTTTACGCCTTTGATTTAAAAAGAAAACGGAAAATATCAACCGGATTTGGTGCGAGGGGCGGGACTTGAACCCGCACGGATTGCTCCATATGCCCCTCAAACATACGTGTCTGCCAGTTCCACCACCCTCGCACATGAGAGACCCTACCGGATTGAGCAAAAAGTTGACAGACTATACCGTATCCCCGGGGGTATGTCAATCGGGTATTCCCGCCGGGTTAAAAAAAAGCCGGTTTAATTTTTAGGCGCCAGCACGATGCGGTTTTTACCCGCGCGTTTGGCTTCATACAGCGCTTCATCCGCCCACTTTAACATTTCCTCATACGTGCGCAGTTGGTCGCCGGCGAAAGCGGCGGCCCCGATGGATACCGTGAGAGTGCGGGCAACATCGGCGGGAAAGAAACGATGTTCTTCCACCATTTTGCGGAAGCGTTCTCCAACCACCTGGGCGCCGTCCAGATCGGTTTGAGGCAAAACCAGTAAAAATTCCTCCCCGCCGTAGCGGACAACGATATCCACGACCCGGCTGCTGTTTTTCAATAACTCGGCGATTTGCTGTAAAACATGATCTCCCTGGAGGTGTCCCAGACTGTCGTTGATTTGTTTGAAATTATCGACATCAATCATTAAGCAGGAAATGGGATATTGGTAACGTTTGGCGCGGTCGAGTTCTTCCTTAAGGCGTTCCATTAAGAACCGCCGGTTATACAATCCGGTTAAGGGATCTGTTACGGATAATTCAGCCAAGCGCTGATTTTGCTGGCGCAGTTCCTCGTGTTCGTTTTTAATGCGCAGAATCGCTTCCACGCGGGCTAAAAGTTCCTCGATATCAAAAGGCTTGGTAATATAATCATAACCGCCCATCCGCAATCCCACGACTTTGTTGTCGGTTTCGGCATTGACGGTCACGAAAACTACCGGGATGGATTCAAGCTCAGGAGTTTTTTTCAAGATCTTTAATACTTCATACCCATTCAGCCGCGGCAGATTTACATCCAATAGAATGAGATCCGGTTTAAGCGTTTGGGCTAAGGATACGGCGAGCTCGCCGTCTTTGGCCCAACGGGTTTCATACCCTTTGCTTTCGAGAATAATTTTCAACAGTTCCGCAATATGCGGGTCGTCTTCGGTTATTAAAATATTAGGTTCAGCCATGTTTGATTCTCCCTATGCTTTTTCATCCTGTTTTAATAGAAACTTTCCAAAATTTGTTTTAATATTACTCTAGGACCATTGGTTTGTCCAGAGGGGCATTTTTTTAAAAAGCCTATCAGGAATTTTTTGAGATGGCCGAAACTAAGGATACTAGTTGAGAAGGAGTCCTTATGGATAATCAAATGGAGAAAATTCCGGATTCGGATGAAGCAACAGGAAAGGCAAAGCGAATCTTGATTGTGGATGATGATCAGGATATCGTTAATATGTTGTCGCTGCATTTAAAATCCGAGGGATATCAAATCGAGGTTGCTTACGACGGTTTGGAAGCACTGGATAAAATTTCGGAAAACCGTCCGGACTTGGTTATTTTAGATCTTATGATGCCGCGGGTGGACGGTTCCGTGGTATGCCTGAGTGTAAAACATACATCCACGACCCGGCATATAAAAATTATCATTCTTACGGCTAAAATTCAGACCAAGGATAAAATTGAGGATTTATGCCGCTTGGAAGCGGATTTGTACATGACCAAGCCGTTTGAATTGGATGAGCTCAGCCAAAATATCCGGGAACTGTTGGAAATGCCTGTTGAACCCGATGATAGTTCCGAACGTCCCTATTTTCGCGGGCATAATTAAATTTAACGGAACTATGCTGTTGGCAAAACAGCGAATTAGTTTAAATTAAAGGCCTAGGCTCTTTCTGATTTTTTGAATATTCCCCTCCCCAGGATTTGGTGGGAGGGGATGCAGGGGAGGGGGTAAAAGCTTTGTATCTAAAAGCTCGTCCCCTCACCGTCACCGCCTTGACTGGCGGTTCCTCCTCTCCCACAGAGACTGTGTCACAACTGTCTCAACGAGAGGAATGAGCATCATATAATATCCCCTCTCCCCGGCGTTAGCTGCGGGAGAGGGAGAGGGTGAGGGGT
>JAGVPM010000176.1 GCA_020052235.1 Candidatus Goldiibacteriota bacterium | reverse complement strand
TTCTTTTGGAAAATTCTTCCTGGTAATTGTATATTCGCGCCCAGCGTTCCCATAAGCGCGTGTTCTCGGCTTCGTTAATGATTGCCCGGTAAATTTTCTTAATCCATCCGGCATTTTTATCCGAGGCCAGATATTCTCCTAAAAGGCAGTTCACATGATAAATATTGCCCAGGAAAAGGTAGTTGGTTTGTTCGGTACCCACATTCAGCACCGACTTGCTCAGCCACTCCCTGAGTTTTTCCCGGTTTTCCGAAGACGATATGCTGCGGGCGCTCTCAATGTCATCCAGTAACACCAAGGTTGGCCGGGTCGATTTGAACTTAATACCCCGGATCTGCTGCTGCACGCTTATAGCCGCAACCTTGATTTTATTGCGCGTGACGATTTCACGTTGGGCCCAGCGTGGTGCTTTGGGTCTACTGCCGGATTCAAAGACTTCCGGAAAATCGGTTTTAATCTTCTCATTTTCCATCAGTTCTTTTTTAACGTTATCCAGTATTTTCATGGCCGAATCCGCGGTTTCGGAAATGATTACTATATATCCTTCCTTGGCGTAGCAAATATTGTAGATAATGTAAATCAGCGAGATCAATGTGGATTTCCCAAATCCCCGGGGCGCGGCCACGGCCATTTTCTGTCCCCGCTTCGTCGTAATCTCCAGCAAGATTTTATAAATCTCTTTATGCGCATTCGAGGGTTTAAAACCCTGAACATGATGCGAAAGATAGATCTGTCCGAATACTTCAAGAGATTTCGCGGCGCGTTCCTTACGAATCTTGCTGAATTTTTCAAGAGTTTTTTCGGCTTGCTTCGTCGTCTTCATTGCTTTTCATCTCCTTGGTCTTCTTGGCAACTTTTTGGCAGTCCGCCAAGAGTTTGGTTTTTTCGAGGGTGACCCGTAGCCTCGAAATCTCTTTTTTTACTTCGATGCTTTTGGCATCTTTTTTCCCCCTTGTCGTCAAAGCTATATCGCTTATCACCTCCTCTATTTGCTGCCAGGATGCTTCTGCATTTTCTTCAGCCTGATGATGGAATACATCTCCAATGAATTCATGTGCTTTTTGTGGTAAATATCCAAGCGACTGAAGCAGATTCATATGCATTTTCACAACCTGAGCCGCATAATACTCCGCCAGCGTCTTCTCCATAATGCTCCCTTTTGCACCCCTGGAAAGTTGCATCAAGCGGTTGGTGCTCATCCTCAGTTTACAGTCCATGTCACCGATGATTTCGCGGGCCAAATCCGGTGAAGCAGTTAAAGCGTTTTTTTGCCGGATTTCCTGAATATCCCGTTGGATAGTTTTATCGCAGCATTTTAAATGTACCGCGATTTGAACCTGGCTAACGCCTTCACCGATCATGGCTTCCACGCAAGCTTGGCGGGTTTCTTTATCCAAAATCTGTGGATCAGTAACACCATCCTTGATGCGCTGAAGCAACGTTATAACTGGCAGGATTATTTCTTGGGTTTCGTCAGTGTTCATGCTACTGCCTCTGAAATAAGATATTTAGCTTTGAGTTCATCGTCTACTTTATCCAATCCAATAAACGCCATATATCGGCGCACAATCCCATCCACATACCGGGGATCAATCTCGATTCCGAAGCACCGGCGTTCCAGGCTTTCTGCCGCGATCAAGGTGGAGCCGGAACCTAAAAACATATCCAAAACCAAATCACCCCGTTTTGAGCTGTTACGGATAGCCCGCTGAGCCAAAGCCAAAGGCTTCTGCGTTGGGTGCGAATAACTCTTGGTTGGATCACGCTTAATGTCCCAAAGCGTGGATTCATTGGTTGGCCCATACCAAGTATGAGCGCCATTTTTTTCGAGCCAACCGTAGAGAGCGAACTCTGTTTGCTGGTTGTAATCCCCATACCCAATGGCAAAATTTGTTTTTGCCCAGGTAATGACCGCTGAAATATGCACGCTTAATTCTTTCAACATCAAGTGCATAGGACCAAATTGCCGATGCCCGTTCCAAATATAGATGCCTGCGCCTTGTTCTAAATGGCTTATTCCATTGGTCAGGACTTTCTTTAGCCAAATTTCGTATTCTTCCTGGCTTAAATTGTCCGAATAGATTTGGGCCCATTGTTTGGAATTTTTCGGCCGAGCACTGCCGATGGGCCGGTTACCGCCGTAGTAATTGACGTTATAAGGCGGGTCAGTGTTGATTAAACTCACCTTTTGTCCGTTAAGTAACCGGCTGGCATCTTCTGCCGAGGATGAATCCCCGCAGAGTATGCAATGCGGTCCCAATTTAACCAGATCGCCTTTCTGGGTGATTGGCGTTTCAGGCAAGGCCGCATCAAAATCAAAATTATCTTCATCTTGATTTGCACTGGCGTCGAGAATACTGCTGATTTCAGGAAGGTCAAAACCGGTCAATTCCATGGGGAATTCCGGCATCTTGCACAACTCGTCCAAGAGCACGACCAGTTTGTCTTTGTCCCAGTCACCACGGATTTTATTCAGGGCAAGATTAAGAGCCTTTTCTCGGTCGTCCGGGAGGTCAACCACGCTCACTTCCACTTCGCCGATTCCCTGCTGGCGCAGGATTTTATATCTTTGGTGGCCGGAGATCAGATTGCCATTCCTGGCGTTCCATACCAACGGTTCGACATAGCCAAAACTTTCTATGCTTCTCTTGAGCTTTTCATATTCCTGATCCCCCGGAGCCAGGTCCACCCTGGGGTTGTAAGGTGCTGGATTAATCTTTTCAACTGCTATTTTGCGGATTTCCATGATGTGCCACCGTCACTTTCCAGATTTCTGGTTATATGTAATGACTTTTTCCCCAGCCAGCTTGAAAATGCCATTAGCTTGCTTTTCAAGTTGGAGGTTTTGCAAATCCTCGTTTTTAATGATGATTCCCAGCTTTTCCAGTTCCACATTTCGCTCAACAACTAATTTGATTCTAGATAGGCAACCATCTTTGACCCGCAGCGATATCCTCGGGTAAGTATTGGACCGTATGAGGCTGATCAGTTCCTTTTCTTCCGGTTTGAGTGAATTTAGCCCATCCACGGCTATGGATTTTGTTTTCAAATAATTCTGGTAAAGTTTCGGATCAGGCTCGATTGCTATCTTTTGGTTGAATACGCAATGAATCAGCCGTTCGATGATTGATTTGATTTTCATATAAATAAAATCATCGACCGCCTCGGCCTCCACCAGCCTTCCAGCGGCAATCCATTGTTCCACGATGATTTCATGCTCAACCGCCAGCATTTTGCGCGAATCGGTGAAAATGCATACATTCCCTCCATAACGGGCGATCTGCCGCAAGGAATGGATCAATACCGAATCGCCTGCTTGCTTTGCCAAGAGCCTCATACAAATCCATTTCAGTTTTTCAAAAGACAAGTCCATTCGCTCACGCAGCTCGGCGCAAATTGCAATGGCAAATGCCTCTGAGGGCGTAAAGTATCTCCACCCCTCCTTGACATTGCGGTCCGAAGGAATGATCCCCTTTTTTTCCCAATCATTTAATTTCCGGTACGTTAAACCGGTGATGTTTTTAATGTCGTTGGATTTGAGTTTAAAATCCCCGGTCTTGAGCTGCTCAACCATTGCCAAAGTTCCCATCTTCATATACTTCCCTCCTTGTTCGTTTTATTTTTTATTGTCCTGCAATGTATATTTTATGTCAATGAATTTTTAACGGGGTTTTTATACAACTGGCAATTTACGGAGTTTTTTAACAGAGGGAGCCCGACAGATTATTTCGAATACACAAAAGCAAATCGCTTATTTTCTTTCCAGCTCTTTTTTGCTTTCCAATAATTCACCCATTTGCCGGGATACGCGATTCACGCAACGCACCGCAAAAATCATGCGCACGCCCTTGGGATGGTCACAAACCGGATGTTCTGCCGACCCCTCCTGGTTGTACCAGCAATCGTCGCAGCCCAATTCCGTAAAAAACCTTCTGCTGCCGTCGTTTTCCATGATCCTCGCCCCTTTCTCTGGCATTGGCTTGCCTGAACACATAGGGGCATAGGTTTTTCCGGATAGCAAGGGGATAACTGCGATTAAAAGGTCAAAGCTGCCTTTTGGCAGGATTCCGTTATCTTGGAATAGTTTTCCTTTGTAAGGCCCAGGAAGTCCAAAATGGGCTTTTCCCAGGTCTGCTGATACGGGTAGAAAAATCCAATGT
>JAGVPM010000075.1 GCA_020052235.1 Candidatus Goldiibacteriota bacterium | reverse complement strand
GTCGCTCGCAATGACAGCATTTAAAGGTTTTTCAGTCATTGCGAGAAGCGCAAGCGACGAAGCAATCTCTATTTTAAGCGTTGTGACACAGCCTCTGTAGGGAACGGTTTTAAACCGTTCCCTGCTACGCCCAAAAATCGTAAAAATTAAACCATTGCAAAGGCATGCGGCGGACCACATCTTCGACCCGGGATGCGTATTGTTGCAATGCGGCCTGAACGTCTTTTTTTCTTTGCTCCGGATGCGCGGATAGCCTTTCCGGCGGGAAAGCTTGAAACGCATAGTGCCGGGGCCCGGCCCGCAGGGAAAAACAGGTGATTATGGGACATCCGGCCAAGGCGGCCAATTGAAACGGCCCCTCGGGAAATGCGGCCAAGGCTCCCATAAACTCCAGCCGCTGCGTGCGCGCCCCGGGCAAAAAGCGGTCGCCTTGCATGGCCACCACTTCCCCCCGGCGCAGGGCGCTTAAAATTTTCAGGCTGCCGTCCTCGTCGTCCAGGGAAATCATGTTCAACCCGGCGTTCTGCGTTTTTTTCAGATAGGCGTTCAAACGGGTCACTTCGGAACGGACCATGGCCACGGAAAATTGGCTGGAAACCCTTTGGCGCAATAAGCTGCCGGCGGTTTCCCAATTGCCCACATGCGCACTGACCAAAATGAGGCCTTGGCCCTGAGCCAAGGCCTCACGAATGTAATTTTCACCCTCATAGGAAAACCGGTATGCTCCGCCGGTATTGGAAAAAAGACAGGCACGATCCAGCAGGATGTGCCCAAAGGAAAGCAAGTGCTTAAATGAATTAACGCCCCGGATTTGATTCCAATAGGATTTAACTCTGGCCAGGTATTGGCGGGATACGTTGCGGCTGGTTTTGGCAAACAGCCAATAATACGCAATGACGGGGTACAGCACCCAACCGGCGATGCCGCGTCCGGCCAGCCTCAATAACTGGTGAAAAATCCAGTGCCCCAAAACATTGCCGCGCTGGCGGCCGCTCCACGTGTTGACCGCCGGTTGTTCGGACATAAAACAGATCCCGTTGAACTATCGTTTTTGAATTAAGTCGGAAATCTTGGCGTATATTTTGCCGACCGTGTCGATTTGCCGGGCTTCAACTTCTTTAATCTTGACTTGGAAGGCTTTTTCCAATGCCACGATTAAATCCACGCCATCCAGGCTGTCCAACCCCAATTCATCGCGCAAATTGGCCTCGGGCACCAGCTTATCGGGCGTAAGCTCAAAAGCTTCCTCGAGAATTTTATTTACGCGGTCACGAACCTCTTGCTCTGTCATGGAACCTTATGCCTCCATTTAAAAATAAACACTTCCCCAGCCTGCATTTTTCAGGACCTTGGTTTTACCATGAAGCCGGGGAGAAAACCAAGTTAAATTTTTGAAAACCCGGCACGGATTGAACTCCCGGCTTTATTCTGTTTCTTTTTCGCAAACCATTATTTATACTATAGTAAGTTAGGTTGGTACATTGTACCAAGGGGCTCCCGCTTATGCCCAAACATAAAAAGCACCTAAAATTTTCAACCACCCCTGATTCAATGCCGCATCCCATCATAGCTCCCCCCTCAGAAGCCCTTCGGCAAAGCGAGGAGCGTTACCGGCTCATCTTCGAACAATGCCCCATGGCCCTTCAAATTTTTAATCAAGACGGACATTTACAAGCCATCAACCCCGCCTGCGTGCAGTTGCTCGGTTTCCTCCACCCGGAGGAAGCATATGGATTCGATCTTTTCAATTATCCCAACTTCCCTGCATCCTTACCGCACGTTTTACTCGAGGGGCGTGCTTTGCGCTATGAGTTTGAATTCGATTTTGAATTGGTGAAAACGCAAAAACTTTTTACAACCTCGCGCTCAGGCGCGGCTGTGTTTGATTTACTGCTCACCCCTTTCTTCACCTCCGATACGCCTTTAATGCCGGGAGTTTTAATGCATATTCAGGAAATCACGGATCGTAAACGCGCCGAGCAGGAAAAATTCTCCTTGGAAGAGCAACTGCGGCAATCAAAAAAAATGGAAATGATCGGCCTCCTGGCCGGCGGAGTGGCGCATGATTTCAACAACCTGCTCTCCCCTATTTTGGGGTATGCGGATTTGCTGCTTTTAAAAGCCAAACCCAACGAGCCTGATTACGAAACTTTGCAAATCATTAAGCACACCGCGGAAAAAGCCAGCCAGCTCACGCGCCAATTGCTGGCCTTGAGCCGCAAACAAATTTTAAATCCCACGCTGATCAGCTTAAATGATTTAATCCTGGATTTCAGTAAAATGCTTAAACCGTTCCTGGGTGAAACCATAGCCTTGCAAACCCACCTAAACCGCCAATTATATACAGTCCAAGTCGATACCGCGCAGATTCAACAGGTTCTTATGAACCTGGCCATCAATGCGCGTGAAGCCATGCCCCAAGGCGGTGTCTTTATTTTAGAAACCTCCAATGCCGTCATCGACGAAGTTTTTTGCCGCACCCACGCAGGAATGCTGCCGGGAGAGTATATCCAATTGAATGTCAGCGACACTGGTTGCGGTATGGAGCCTGAAACCCGCGCGCGAATCTTCGAGCCGTTTTTCACTACCAAGGCGGCCGCGAATAACACCGGGTTGGGCCTCGCCATTTCATACGGGATCGTTAAACAGCATAATGGACACATTTGGGCTTACAGTGAGCCCGGACATGGCACGACTTTCAGTCTTTTTTTCCCCGCAATCCCGGGAGCGGCGCCGGCTGCAACCCCCGCAACCAAATCCGCCAAATCCCGCTGGCACGGCCGGGAAACAATTTTATTGGTTGAAGACGAAGCCTTGGTGCGGAAATTAGCCGAGGATATTTTAACCATCCACGGCTATACGGTATTTTCCGCCCAAGACGGGTTTGAAGCTTTACAACTGGTTCGCGAAACCAAGCCGGAAATCGCGCTTCTGATAAGCGACGTCATAATGCCCGGCATGAACGGCCGGGAATTGTATCAACGCTTGCTGCCTTTTTATCCCCGCTTGAACGTCTTATTCATTTCCGGATATACGCAAAACGTTTTGACGCAGCAAGGCGGCTTAAAACCCGAGATGGAATTGCTGCAAAAACCCTTCACCATACAGGCCTTGTTGGAAAAAGTCCGGGCGCTCATAGATCACCCGAATCCGCCCCCGCATTAAGCGCCATTCCACAGCCGCCGGCGATTGGGCAAAACATCCGGCCGAAGTTAAGCCCAATGGCATTTCTGCCGTTGCTAAAGGTAGCTGCATCCGTATTGAACCCCGTTGCGGGCTTTTCCGCGTACTTAAGAAATCGGAGCGTATGCAGCTCATGGCCAAAGTCATTGCCATTGCCAACCATAAGGGCGGGGTGGGAAAAACCACCTCCTCCATCAGTTTGGCCGCGCTTTTTGCGGATTGGAATTTACGGGTGGCGCTTATTGACAATGACCCGCAGGGAAACATCGGAGTTTATCTGGGCCGGCATGTGTTTGACAACCAGCATACCATTGCGGACATGTACAATGGCCTGATCCTTAAAAAGATCGGCACCCATACCCTGTTTCATGAAATCGCCACCAAACATGATCTCGCCTTCAAACGCGACAACTTGACGGTGTTTCTGGCCAACCACAACCTGGCCTTTGTGGCCGAAGACTTCCATCGCATCGGTAAATTGACCGAAGCGCTGGAGGAAATTAAAAATGACTACGACATCATTGTCATTGATAACGGGCCGTACATCGGCTACCTGACGCGCGCGGCGCTGCTGGCCGCGGATTTGGTTTTAATTCCCACCGAAGCCGGCGCCGGAGGATTGGCGGGCATTCCGCAAATCATCAAGGAAACCGAAGCCATCAATGCGCGCCATTGGCACCAGGTGATGATCCGGGTTTTTGTGAACAACTTTCAGCACACGGAAGAATTCGACAACAGCAATCTGCAAAAATTAAAATCCATGGTCGGCAGCCGTCTCTACAACACCTATATTCCGGCCAATGTTCACTTGCGCAAATCCAAGGAACTGGGACTGCCCATCCATTTGATTGACAAAGCCGCCAAAACTCCGGTGCAGGGCGCCATGGCCTTCCGGATTTTGGCCAAAAATATCCTGGCGGATATCCTGCCGGATTATTTGGTGCCCCGGGCCCCCAAGAGCGTTCCGGCTCCCATCAAACGTTTGGGAACCGTCTATCAACCGCAGCCCCCGGCGCATGCCAAAAAAATCGCACCCGGGCCGCTTGAAACTCCGCCCTTTGCACCGGCCAATGTTCTGCCGTTATTGTCGGCATCCACCCCGCCCGCGTTGCCTGAGCGGCCCGAACCGATCCGGCCCAAGGTCACGGGTTATGCCCTGCCCATGGACTATGCCCACAGCCATGAATCGCATGCCTTCGGCCAGCTTGACCAAAAATCCATTTCCTCATCCACCGGGAATATCGCTTATTCCAGCCGAGTCATCGGCCACGACCCCGGCGGCTACCGCCATTGAATGATGATCTCCACCCGGCGGTTTTTCTGCAGCGATTCTTCGTCGCGCGCCGTGGAGTATGGCCGGCGGGCGCCAAATCCCAGGGTGGTCAACGTTTTCGCCGGAATGGCAAAGTTCTCCATTAAAAACATTTGCACGGCAGTGGCGCGGTTTTTGGAAAGCTGTTCGTTATAAACCGCGGATCCGCTCTCATCGGTATGCCCTTGAATCACCACGCGGGCGTTGGGCCGGCATTGGATGAGCAGCCCGGCGGCGCGCAATTTCATGAACATGTCCCTGCGCAAATCGGCCTGGTTGTAATCGAATAAAATCTGATTGATTTCAACTTTGGATTCGCCTGCGGCGGTTTTGGCCAGTTCCATTTCCATGACCTGAATCGGCACTTGGCGCTCCCAAAAAAATCCTTGCTCATCCTCCAGTGTCAGCCGCCCCTGGATGGAGCCTGTGGAAATTTCCATGGGAAAATCTTTCGCAACCGGACGCCAGGCGAACGCTTCCGCAGGATGACCAATGCCCGAGAACACATGCAAAACCTTCCTGGTCCGGGTTTCCTCCAGCGCCAAACTCCATTGCCGAATCTTGTTGGTTGTCTGCTCAAAAAATACCGGTATATCCGCCTCGAGCCATTGATGCCGGGCCGTCAGCAACGGGCCGGCGTCCACGCGCATCCAGGGAGCCGTGACGCTTTGCGAAAGTCCTCCGGCGCCTTTAAATGTCACAACGCAGCGGGCCGCGTCCGAGGGAATGGAAAAGGACGATAGTTCCCGGGGTGCGGCATTTTTGGACGGATCCACGGCCATTTTGAATTCTTTCACGAGCGTGCCCTGGGCATTTTGAAATGTCAGGCTGCATTCGCGCGGATTAAACGTAAGCGGGATTTTTTTAAGATTGATGTTCAGCAGCGCGCCTTGTCCGGGAAACCTGGCTTCAGGCAGAAGTTTTAATTTGGGGGCGGCTTCCGAACGCGGCGGCTCCAATTTTTCCGCAACCGCAATTTTCTTTACTGCTTTAACTTCGGCTTTTCCCCCCCAAGCGGCCCGCAAACAGATCAAATGAACCCACGTTAACTCGGGAATATACAAAGCGCCGTAATCCAAGCTGACCGGGCCTGCATCCGCGCTTAACCCGGCCCCAAACCGCAGGGCTTGATTGCGGTCCAGGTGGACGCCTGCCCTTACTGTCAAAATGCGGTACAGCTCACATTCCCCTCCCAGCGAGCTTAGCCAAAAAAAATTCCCCCAGCGGATGGAAGCCACACCCCGGCATTGCATGAAACCCCACCGGGGGCCTTGATACGAAACAGCCCCGCGCAGTTCCAGGGGCAGGGCATCCGCCGGACCGGCTGGAGTAATTCCGATATTGGCCAGGGAGAGTTGCAGATCCAGGCCCGGAACCGGTGTCGTGTACGCAGCCCCCGCATCCAAAGCGCCGCTCCAACTTTGTTGATCCAGCCATTTTTCTCCCACAAGTTTAACCGAAGCCCCGGCCTGCCAACCGGGCCAAACCCGAAAACCCGCGGACAGCCACGCCGAGCCCTCGCCGCCGCTTCCGGCAACCGGATCCGCGCCCCCGGTGCTGTCAAAAACCGGTGTGCTCAAAAGCGTTGCCCCGAAACCGAATTTTCCCGGCCATGGCGCCGCCATAATCAAGCCCATCTGATCAATTGAAAGATTTTCCAGCCAAAAATAATGCGCCAGCAACAATTGATCAGTGCCTTCGGCAGCAATCCCGGCAGGATTCCAAGCTAAAAATTCAACGTTGCCCTCCGCTTGGGCAGGACTGCCTAAAATCGCCGAGCGCGCACCCAGACCGAAGCGTTGGGAAATAAAACCTTCCTCAGCCCGCAAGGACCCGGGATTGGCCAGCACGATGAACAGCAACCCTGTCCAACAGGCGCGCCGGATCTTTTTCATTTTATAACAATAACCTTCCTGGAGATTTTTGTGCGATTGGTTTGAATTTGGATCAGGTAAATGCCGGCCCCTGCATTTTGCCCGTCCATGCCCTTGCCGTCCCAGGCAAAATTGTCCCATACGCCCGCAGTCAGCGTGCCTTCCCAAAGCACGCGGACCCGGTTTCCATAGGCATTGTAAACCGCAAGCCTGACGGAGCTCTCCTCCGCCAAATCAACACGCAGGCTGAGTGCTTCACTTTTCCCGGGGGAAAATGCATTGCGCCCTAAAACCAACGCCGCTTCCGCCGGGATTGCGGCTGAAGTTGGCGCCGGTGTGGGTGTCGGCGTAACCACCGGCGCGGGTGTTGCCGCCACCCCGCTGATATAAACACCGGCATTCGAGCTGCTGCCCTGCCCGAATTGGACATCCACCGCACAATCATTGCTTTCCTTCAAAGTTAATTGCATCAAATCATTTGGATTTAGCGTTAGCGCAGGATGCGAAAACGAAACACGATAATATCCGGCAGGAGAATTGGCGTCAAAATCACAGGATTGATTCAGCAGCGTGGCGCCGGCCTGCAGCTGTATGTCCAACTTCGGATAAATGTAATTGCGGGAATAAATCCGGGACACATACGCAGATACGGAAAGCGTGTTCCGGGTAATCTCAAAGCCTGATGCCGGATTGATTGCCCATGCCCGCGAATTATTTTGCAGGCGCTGCGTATACGCAGTGCTCCCCGGCAACAAGGCCAAGGCATTATTATCCAGCGCAAACAACCAGGGAATTACCGGCTGCAGGCTGGGGTGCACGGATACGGTTTGGCTGGAGGTGGGAAATATAAGATTACCGGATTGCAGGCTGCCCGCGCCCACATCCGAGGCCTGAGCGTTCCCGCTGAACACGGCTTTCAAGATGCTTCCTGTTTGAGCATCCGGCGGTTTAAGGTGATAAACCCAGGAAAACATTGCACTGGCCTCGGGTTCCAATTCACTGATCTGCGCCGGACTCGGGCCGGATACCGGTTGCACTTGCAGGCCGCTGTCTGCCGTAGCATTAAAACCCGGCGAAATATTTTTCAAGGTTACGATGCCATGGTTGCTCACCAGCATGGTCACTGTCACATCCCCTTCAACCGCCAAACTGGAAGGATTGGTGCTGATGAATGTCTCCAAACGCGGCAAGGTCCGCACCCGCAAGGCTTTTGTAGCGGTGCTGGTTTTATACTCCGACCAATAGAGATTATTTTTACTGTCGGTTGCCAAGCGCCGCATCATGAAAAGGCCGTCAATTAAAATTTTAGGCGTAGTATACGCCGTGGTTTTTCCAGCTTCCATTTCCTCAATCCGGAATAGATTCAAGAGCAAATCATATTTATGAAAATAATAGAGATTGTTTTGCGTGTCAATGGCCAATCCCCGGGGAGCACGAATCCCGGTAACAATATCCTCGATGGAACTTGTGCCTAATTTCCTCCGAATCACGCCCGTGGCGTCGGTATCATTGCCCGGATAGACCACCCAGGCCAAAGCCCCGGTTGTTTCCTGAACAACACCCCGGGGTTGCTGAACGCCCGAGCAAATCCCGCTGATGAACGTGTCAAAGGTTGCTCCATCCCAAATTTTAATACTATACGCATTGGTAGTGTAATACAGCCACTGCGGATTGTCCCGGTCCACCACCGCGGCCCAGCTGAAAATACTGTCGCTGAATAAAACCACGGGCGCGTTTCCTTCAACCAAAGATGCGTATTGAGCACTCGAGTAGCTGTTGATAAAATATAATTTTCCATTAGCCCAGGTAAGGCTCTCTCTGACCGCTCCGGTATTATATAAAAATGTCCGCGCCAAAGTTTTAAAAGCCAGCTTGTTAATCGCGCCCGGGTTTCCCATTTGGGCAAAATATACATCGCCCGTTGAATTGCTGGCCACGCCCCAAATTTCATTTTCAGCATCCGCCAATTCAATGAGCGTTATCGGAGTCTTGGAAAAATCAATTTCAGCTTTTACGAGGGCAACAGGAATAAGCGAAACAGCGGACAAAAACAAAGCCAAGCCCAAGACTTTGAAAGTTTGCATCTCCGTATACCCCCATGCGGTTGGTATGGTAATTATATTAAATTATCGGCTGTTTTTGGGGACTATATTACAGGAGAAGGCTTATTCCAGGCACTGTGATTTGCTTTTCTTTTATTGTAGAGACGCAAAATTTTGCGTCTCTACAACCGCACGGTTCCGTCTTTATTCAAACCCCAACACCAAACACGCGTTGGTGCCGCCGAAGCCGAAGGAATTGGAGAGGATCCGCCGGAGTTTCTTTTCCAGGGACCGCGCCGGGATATTTAATACTTCGGTGTCATCGTCACCGGCTTCAAAGTTAAGGTTACCGGCCACGAATCCGCCTTGGGCCATAAGCACGCTGTACACCACCTCGCTGGCTCCGGCCATCCAGCATTCGTGCCCGGTCAGGCTTTTGGTGGAGGTTACCGGCGGCTTGTGCGTAAATATCTGCGCCAAGGCGCGGGCTTCGGCTGCGTCACCGGCTGGGGTGGAGGTGGCGTGGGCATTCACATAGTCGATGTCTTCCGCTGCAACGGCGGCATCCGCCAAGGCCATGCGCATGGCGGCTTGGGCACCGTCGGAGGAGGGTTGGGAGAGATGATAGCCGTCTGAGGAAAATCCATAGCCCATGACCTCGCCTAATATTTTGGCGCCGCGCGCCAGGGCTGAGTCCGGGTGTTCCAAAATCAGCGCGGCTGCTCCGCCGCTGGGCACGAGTCCGTCGCGGCTGCGGTCAAAGGGGCGGGACGCGGCCATGGGGTCTTGCTCGCGCAGGGAAAAGGCATTCAAGGCATCAAACGGCGCCATGGCGTGCGGGTTGATTTCCTGCGCGCCGCCGCAAATCATTACATCCTGCAGTCCGGCCCGGATCAGCATGGCCGCCTGCCCCACGGCATGCGAACCCGAGGCGCACGCTGCGGATACTGTCCAATTGGCGCCGTGCAAATGGAATAACGTGGCCAAATTCATGGTGACCGTGGAATTCATGGCTTGAAAAATGTAACCGGGTCCGATCATGTGCGTGCTCTTCTCGGTTTTCAAAATATCCCAGGCTTCCACGCCGCCGCGCACGGTGCTGTCATTGCCGAAAATCACACCCGCGCGCATGGGGCTCAACTGCTCCGCATCCAGCCCGGCCTGGGCCAAAGCCTGCACCGTGGCCGCATAGGCGTACTGGGCGGGCTCGCCCATGCTCCGGGACAAACGGCGTCCAATGCCGAATGCGGCAGGGGAAAAACCGCGCAAGGCACCGGTCAGCGCCGAACGAAAACCCAACTGTTTGCGCGCCTCATCAAACACTATGCCGCTGCGCCCTTGGCGGAGCGAGGCGGCAACCGTATCTTGGTCGCAGCCCAGGCAGGAGATGATTCCCATGCCTGTGATAACGGGATTAACGTGACTGCGGGTAGCTGCCATTAAAGATGAATGCCTCCGTTGATTTCTAAAACTTGTCCGGTGATATAAGCCGCGGCCGGAGAGAGTAAAAACGCCACGGCACTCGCTACTTCCGCCGGAGTGCCGATGCGCCCCAGGGGCACAATTTGGGCCAGTTGGTTTTGGTCCAAGCCGGAAAGCATATCGGTTTCAATAAACCCCGGCGCCACGGCATTCACCGTAACTTTGCGTTTGGCAACTTCCTGGGCCAAAGCTTTCACTGCTCCGATCACGCCGGCTTTCGAAGCTGAATAATTAACCTGCCCCGGCATGCCGGTTACGCCGGAAACGCTGGTGATGGCCACGATCTTGCCGGCGCGCGCCAGCAGCATGCCTTTGACCACGGGTTTGGTGATGTAAAAAAAGCTGTCCAGATTGACGGATATTACCTTATGCCATTCCTCGGACAGCATCATGGCCAAAAGCGCATCGGCGCGGATTCCGGCATTTAATACCAGGGCGCTCAAAGGCCCGTGGGTTTCAAGCCAGGGATTGAGCACTTGCTCCACTTCGGCTTCGTCCGATACATCAAAACGCATCAGCTCGCCGCTGCCCCCGGACGCTGTCACGGACTCGAGCACCTGTTGGGCCGCTGCTTTGCTTTGGTGGTAATGCACCAGCACATGATAACCATCGCGGGCCAGCCGTTGGGCGCAAGCCGCGCCAATGCCGCGCGCAGCCCCGGTGACCAGGGCCTTGGGTTTCGTCTCCATTAGGGGGCCTTCTCCTTTAGTTGCTTAAGTTTCATTTCCGCTTCGCGGCGCTCCAAAGGGAAGGCCGGATGCCAAACCAACGCCTGTGCAAAATTATAACGCGCCTCGTCGTGCCGGTTCATGGCTTGCAGCGCAATACCGGCCAAAAAAAAGGAGCGGTAATGTTCGGGGTTGAGCGAGCGCACTTCCATAAAATACGACAGCGCTTCTTGGTACTGGTGTTTTTGCAACAACCTTTCCCCTTGCTCCAGCCCTGCCATATACTGTTGGAATTTTTCGTATCCCCCCGACACCAAGCAATCATCCGCCGGAATCACGGGCTGCACGGGCGCTTGATCCAGCGTGTCCAAGGCAAAGGGAACAAATTCGCCCAATTGATGCGGCCCGGCTGAAACCCAAATAATTTTATTTTTCAGATCCATCACCACGGAGTGCGAGGCAATCAGGGCATTAATGGCCTGCCGGTTCCCCAGGCCTTGGCTGCCGCCGCCGGGTGCGCGGCAATCGCGTAAAATGGCAACGCAGCGGGGCACGTCCAAAGGACCTGTCCCAACGCGCACCAATTCGCTCAAGCGCCGCCAGCGCGCGTCCGAAGTGCCGGCTTGCCGGTATGCCTGGTTGTTCGGATCGTCTTTAAGTTCCGGGGTTAAAAAATGATTGGTGGCCAGCACAACATCTTCGGCGCGGCCGCGCACGCCGCAGCGGGTGGGTGTTTTTTCCACCACCACAAAAGCATTTTCCGCAGCGGAACCCACCAAAAGCGATTCGGAAACAAACACTTTGGCTGAACGAATGACGGCAATCGCCTGATCCAGGGTTTGCGCTTGCTCCAACACCTGGCGGGCGACCACTGAAACCGGGGTGCCTACGCCGGGCTTGTCGGACGAATGCGCGGCCAGTAAAACCACGCCTATCCCGGCGTCGTTCAATCCCGTCACCACGCCGAACATGCCCGGCCAGGCCACGGATAAAAACGCATGACCGGCGTTGGGCTGAATACGCATAACCAGTTTATGCTCGTCAAACGCATTCCCGGCTTCGAAATCAAAATTACGCGCCAGCAAAACCTGCCCGGCAGTTGCGCGCGCGGTCGCGCCAAAAGCCGTGCATCCGGCCAAGGCGCGGTCATTCATCAGCGCGTGGGATAAATCATGCGCAGCCAAATAATTAAGCAGCCGCGCATAGTGCTCTCCATACCGGGGATACACGTCCCTGGAGCCGAGGGCCACGCCCTGCATTTCCGCCAAAACCTCGGCAGGAATAAAACGCGGCAACTTGTAATTGCGCACCAAAACAAATTTGGATAAAAGCCAACGCGCCCACTCCCAGGGGATAAACCGCTGCACGGTTTGCATGAGGGAAATTTCCACGGCCTGAATATCCTGATCAAACAACCGGCCCATGGCCGCGCCCCGCTCCATGGGGGTTCCCGTCAAGGCGCAGGCATCGATCCCCGACCGCCGGAACCGGTACGCTTGTCCCAAACGGGTGGTCCCATCCGCATCCACAATGAGCGGGTCTGTGAGCACGGCCTTCGGCCCCTGCCATGCCGGAGGCGCGGGTGAAAAAATCCAAGCCAAGCCCCACAGCAAAAAAAACGCAACCGCAACCGCGGCCGCCCCGGCACTGATAAGCGTTATCCGCCAGCGGGGTCCCAGGGTCATAAAGCCGCCGGGGTAATCACCAAACTGGCATTGATCCCGCCGAACGCAAAACTGTTTTTCAAAACCGGGCCGGGCGCCCAGGCCCGCGATAAGGTAATATAATCCAAGTCAGCGCCCTCGGCCAAGGGTTGGGATAAATTTAAAATGGGCCAGAGTGTACCCTGGGCAAACATGCCTAAAATAGCGATGGTCTCAATGGCTCCCGACGCGGCCAAGGTATGCCCCATGTGCCCTTTAAACGCCGTAACCGGAACGCGCGTCCCCAGCAACGCACGGGTGGCTTGGGCTTCAGCCACGTCCCCCTGCAGAGTGCCGGTGGCATGGGCATTCACCGCAGCCACGGCGCCCGGTTGCAAACCTGCGTTGGCCAAAGCCTGCCGCATGCAAGTTTCCATGGACCCGGCGTGCGGCTGGGTCATATGCTGAGCTGAACAGGTGGTGGCATAGCCGATAATTTCACCGTGGATTTTCGCTCCCCGTTTTTTGGCATGCTCATACTCTTCCAGCACAATGGCCCCGGCGCCTTCACCCAGCACCAATCCGTCCCGGTGCTGATCAAAAGGACGCGAAGCTGAATTGGGATCCGCGCTGCGCGAAGTGGCGTACAAGATATCGAATGTCCCCGCCGTGGTGGGATGCAGTTCCTCGGACCCTCCGGCCAGCATGGTGTCCACCAGGCCGTTTTGCACTGCTTCAAACGCAGACCCGATGGACTGCGTGGATGTGGCGCAGGCCGCAGCCAAGGATTCCACCCGGCCGGTAATGCCGAGAAAGAGCGCAATATTCACGGCCGTGGTATGGCTCATGACTTTTAAAAAATCAGTGCCGTTGATTTGCTCCATCCCCTGGTGGTGGTAATTAACGAAAAAATCCTGGGCCACGGACGGACTGCCCAGCGTGGATCCATAAATCAACCCAAAGCGGTCGGAAACAAAATCCTCGGTTGTCAGCTTGGCGTCCTGGGCAGCTTGTTGACAGGCCAGCGCCGCCAGCTGGGCTACGCGGCCCATGGTGCGCCGGGCCTGCCGTGGAATCAACTTTTCATTGAATTCCGGAACAAACGCACCTACTCGCACATGCAATCCCGGCACTTTTTCCCATTCAGGTACCGCACGCACCCCCGAACGGTTGTTGGCCAACCCTTCCCAAAGCGCAGGCACGTCCAGGCCCAGGGGCGTCAAGGCGCCCATTCCGGTGATGACCACACGCCGCTTCATGATTGTGACAACCTCTTGATTAAATTCGGAAAGCCCATGATGATCCCCGAGGCCGCGGCCGCTGAAATCGTGGCCCCGACAATCCCCGGCAGCACCACGCTTTGACCCGCGAGCAGCAAATTTTCCGAACGCGTGCGCACGGACAAGGTCGATTCGCGCAATTGCGTGCAACCTTTCTTAATGCCGTACGCCGACCCTTCCCAGGTTCCGGTGTAATCCCGGAAAGTCAGGGGCGTGGCGCCGTCCCAAAACTCCACGCGTTGACTGATCCCCGGCCATACTTCCTCCAAACGTTGGATCAACACGCGCGCAATTCTCTCCTTGGTTTGCCGGTATGCTTCGGGCCGGGAAGCGCGCGTGGAATCCTGCCAGGCTGACCAAATGGGCCAGGGCATGGGGCACATAATGCTGATGGTGCGGGAATATCCCGGCGAGGTTTCCAAAGGCGATACAAAAATCGCTTCCGGATTAAACCATGCTTCCTTGTCCTTCACATGATACGCTGCTGCCGTATCCCAGGTCCGGTGCAAAAAATAATTGCGGCGAGGCGTGGGCACGCCCTCGCCGGACAAAGACAAGGAAAGCACAAAACCGGAGATGGTTTCTTCCAGCCGGTTTATCCGCTGCCGGTAAATCGGCCGCACGGCCTGGTCGTCCACCAGCCCCAGCATTTGCTTGGGATGAATGGTGGAAATGAACCAATCCGCGGTGATTTCCTCCCCCGAGTCTAAAACCGCCTTGGCGATCCGTTTATTTTCCGAAACCAATTTTTGCACGCGGCTATTCAGGCGGATTTGACCGCCGGCTTCACGCAGGCGCTGCACCAGCGCCTGGCACAAGGTTTGGCTGGACCCGCGGACGCGCCAGGCGCTGTTAATGAACGAATCCACGATCAACGCATGAATATAGACAGGGCATTCATCCGGCGCAATGCCGTACAAAGCATTGTTGGCGCTTAAACATGCACGCAATTTAGGATCGGAAAAATGCTGTTTCAAATATTCTCTCAGCGGCATCGCCGCTTTGGGATCTGAAAACACTTCGCTTTCCTGTTCGGGCGAAAAAGTGATGTTCAAGTTATAGAGCGGAAAATGCTCGGCCATGCTCCGCCAATCCCGCACGCAAGCCTGGATGGCGCTTTTTTCCGCAGGAAAGGAATCTACCAGATGCTGTTCGTATGCGTCCCACCCTTGCGGAACTTGAAACGAATAGCCGCCGGGAAAACGGTATTCCTCCAGCCCCCGGGCATCCATTTGATCAAACTGGCAAAGCGGGAACAAATCCAAGGTTTGAAAATATTTCCAAAGCACCTGTCCCGGGGCCAAGGAGCCCAAATAATGAACCCCGGTGTCAAACCAAGTCCCGCGGCGCCGGAAGCTGGCCAAAAGCCCCCCCGGATTGGGTTCTTTTTCCAATACCGTGACATCCACGCCTTCTCGCGCCAACAAAGCCCCGGCAAAAAGCCCGGACATGCCCGACCCTATTATAACCACCTTGGTTTTTCCCATAAGCTCCATTTTTGCAACAGGGTATCCCCATAGGGGAAGGCTTAAGATATAAAATTTTTTCAGGTAAAATGCAAGGAGGAAAATAGCTTTGGCAGAGGTAATTCATGAATAACCGGAGACTCAAATTTTAGGCGGGCTAAGAGCGAAAAAACACCTGGTGACTTTTCATTCCCAGGTATAAACAAAATAACAGCGGGAACCGCCTTTGAAAATACATTCCGGGTGATCGACGCGCAGGTTCTTGGCGCCCGAATATTCGAGTGCGCTACCGGTCCAATAGATTGAGGAAGTGCAGCGGGACGGCGTATTTTCCATATCAAATCCCAACAACCGTTTGACATTATTCATTTTACGGTATAATATACCAGACGTTCGTATTAAATATTAGCCGCTTGTACAATATATTAGACTAGGATGACGCCGATGATAGATGAGTTGTTTTCATTTACCAATTCACAGAAAGTGTTGGGCTTTCTAATCCGTGACCCGGGAAAGCATTTTTTGGCCCGCGAAATACAATCCTCCACGAAGGTGAGTAAAGCAGGGATTAATGCCGCTTTGCGTAACTTGATGGATGAAAAGCTGGTTATCCGGGAAAAGCGGGGGAATGTATATTTTTACCATGTCGAAATAAATAATCCTCTCGTAAAACAATTAAAAGTCTTGCAAACCCTCATCTGGATTCAACCGTTAATTAGCAAATTGAAAAACGCTTCTAAAAAAATAATTCTTTACGGAAGCTGTGCTCGTGGCGAGGACACGCCCGCCAGTGATATTGATTTATTCATTGTGACTGATTCGGAGGACCAAGCAGAGAAAATTGCTAAGCAGCATAAAATCAAGAGCAAAGTGCAGTTTGTTTTTAGAACTCCTTTAGCTTTTGTCGAAATGGAGAAAAAAGACCGGGAGTTTCTACTGGAAGTGTCCCGCGGGCTGGTACTATGGGAGGAAAATGAATGAGTGCTGAATTTGAAGAATGCTTGCGGAATAAAAAGATAAGTGAGTTTTCGCGCGGAAAAGAATTAGCGGCTAAAGAGCTCAAGATCGCTGAAGATGATCTTCAAACCGCGCAAGCATCTTTTTCACAGGATCGAATTAAATGGGCTACCGTCCAGGCCTACTACTCCATGTTCCATAGCGCCCGAGCATTGCTTTTTGCGAAGAATTATCGCGAAAAAAGCCACGCCTGCTTGATTGTGGCTATCCGGGCTCTTTACGTGGATAAAAAATTGTTGCCTTTAAGTTTGGTTGAATATTTACAGAAAGCAAAAATGTTAAGAGAAAATGCCGATTATTCCAATGAGTGGTCCCGGGAAGGCGCCGAGATATTGCTCAAGGCGGCCAAGGATTTTTTGCTTAAAGGCAAAAAACTGATTTCGTAACTTTAGGGACGTTGTGATCTTCCCCCGAAAAAGCGAACCAGGGCCGCTGATGAACGAGAACGGTGCCAGGCATTTTTTACCTTAAAAAAAGGCCCAAACATGCTGCGATTATTAATGAAAAGTTTCATTGTGCTTCTGCTGGTCTTTACCGGCTGCACGCTTTTTAAATCCCCCACCAGCCCGGTCACCCTCGATCAATCGCAGCCATTTTATTTTTCCGCCAACACGGTATGGCAGCAAAAAATCCCGGACAATCCGCCCCTTGATCCGAATTCAGGCCCGCTGGTCGCCAAAATCATTGAAGGCCAGTCTGGTCCGTCGCCCGTGCTTATTTTGGCCGGGGAAATGGGCTCCGCTCCGATTTATTATACTGATTCCTCCACCCCGCGTTATCCCGTTCCCGTGTTAGGCGCTGCTTGGCCCAAACGCGGCATTCGTTCCGTGCCTATCCCCGATTATGCCCGCCCAGCACTGAATTCGGATGGGCATATCTGCTTATTGGATACGGTGAACCGGCGTTCTTATGAGTTTTGGCAATTCCACCTGCAAAACGGAAGATGGGTGGCCGGCAATTCGACTATTTTCGATCTGGACGGCAGCGGCGTAAGCTCTCACATCAGCGCCCGCGCTTCCGGATTTTCCCTGCTGGCAGGAGTGATCTGGCCTCAGGAATTATTAGCCGGAAACATACCGCACGCGCTGGTGTGCAATTTGAAATTCACCCGAAAAGGCGGCCCGGTTGCCCCAGCGTCCCACTCGGACGGATGGAGCGATGATGCTGACGCCATTCCTCTGGGCGCTCACATACAACTTGACCCGGCTTTGGATATTCATTCCCTGGGCCTGGATATGCATCAGGAAGCTATTTTAAAAGCACTCCAGGAATATGGAGCCTATGTCGCGGATACGACACCAAGCGGCATGTGTTTTTATGCTGTCAATTCTTTAAGTTTCTCGCAAAATCCTTATACGGCCATTCCCAATTATCAGCAGCAAGGGTATATCCCCATGGAAAAATTTCCCATGGACCATTTACGCATCCTTCAAATGGGACCCCAACTTCCCATGGGCTCGGGGGCTGACTTTGCAGACTTATATTATTAAAAACCCGGAAACGGCCGCAAAAAATTTATTCAGCCGGATGGGGATACTTCTGTTTTTTTTACTTCTCCCCTGCGCGGCCGCGGCTGAATTATCGGATTGGTTGTATGTGAAAAGCGGAGTGACTGTCGTGAATCCGGATATCTGGCGCGGCATTGATCTGCCTTTGAACCATTCACCCGCGATCTTGCCTGCGCTTGAAGCCGAACTCCCCTCGGTTGGCTTAGCCGCTCAAGTGGAAGGAAATTTCGCGCTTATTGGCCGGGGCTCTGAAGAAGACCGCGTTGAAATGACAGATCAAGTGAAAGGGCGGTTATGGGGCGACTATTTTCTATTCAACGACAAATCGCTGGAAGTGATGGCCGGCATCACGCTTTACCGTAATCTTTATTGGTCCATTGAGCGCTATGGGAGCGCCACCCTGGAACCGTTTGTCCAACTGCGCCTCCCCACCGTGTTTTTAAAACCGGCGTTTGAAATCTATGTGGACCTCACTCCGGCTCAAACCGGATCGTACTGGCTCTTTGAAGTGCAACACCCTTTCAACTTATGGAAGCAGGATTACACGTTTTCAGCCGTGTATGCGCATGCGGTCGGCTTTATGAAAGCCGGCGGCTATGATTTTTTTCGCAACATATCTTCCTATCCCCAGTACGCGCTGCTGGATTTTGCGCCCACGACGCTGAGCGTCCGGTTTGAGACCAGCTTTATGACCGGCGGGCATTTCGTGCTGGCTCCTTTTACGGAAATTGTTGTAAATGTTTCACCTTACGTCAACCGGAATCAAATTGAATGGGTGTTGGGACTGTCCTATTATTTCGAAAATTCGCAAACACACTTGCCAAAACAGCTCATCTACTAATCAGGTTTTTCCAATAGATTCAGCGCACATTTTCCGCTTTAACGTTGACGGTGCTTGGCACCTTTTAAAAATTGAGTTAAAATTAACTGATGGATTCAGGACCCAAGGGGGATTGCGCATGGCCAACCAACTCGCATCATTCACTCGAATTCATAAATGGTTACTGAGTGGTTTATTTTTCTTTTTCAGTGCCGGCACAACCGTTGCGGACGGACTGTGGCAACCGGACGGCGTAACCATTTGCGCAGCCGCGGGTGATCAGACGGCTGTTCAGCTGTGCAGTGACAACGCCGGAGGGGCAATTTTCACTTGGCAGGACAAGCGCAGCGGTAATTCCGATATTTACTGCCAACGGGTAACTGGAAACGGCAACCTCTTGTGGGTTGCCGGCGGCGTCCAGCTGAGCAATGCACCCAATGAGCAAGTTGTCCCGCGGTTAATCAGCGACATGGCCGGCGGCGCTATCATTCTTTGTCAAGACTACGTTACGGCTTCGAATTATGATATTTACGGCCAGCGGGTGGACGCAAATGGGAATACGCTGTGGGCATCCGGCGGTCTCGCGATCAGCATCGACCCCAATATCCAATATGACCCGCGATTAATCAACGACATGGCCGGCGGCGTCCTCGTGACCTGGGCGGATAACCGCAGCGGCAATTACGATATTTACGGCCAGCGGGTGAACGCAAGCGGGAATGCTCTCTGGACCGCCAACGGCAAGGCGATTTGCCTTGCGGCCGGCCAGCAGGCATATCAACAAATCATCAGTGACGCTTCCGGCGGCGCACTCGTGTTTTGGCAGGATGACCGCAACGTCAATTATGATATTTATGCCCAGCGGGTGGACGCAAACGGAAACACCTTGTGGGCGGCCGACGGCAAGCCGATTTGCCTTGCAACGGGAGATCAATATGCACCCCGGCCAGTCAGCGACGGAGCCGGCGGCGCCATTCTCGTATGGCCCGATACGCGCAACGGCAATTATGATATTTATGCCCAGCGGGTGGATGGGAACGGAAATACGCTTTGGGCCGCCGAGGGTGTGGTGATTTGCAATGCGGCTTTGGATCAAATTTCGCCCCAGCTGATCAGCGACGGGGCGGGCGGCGCCCTGGTTGTTTGGCAGGACTATCGCAACGGCAATTATGACATTTATGGCCAGCGTATTGACGGAAGCGGAAATGTTTTATGGGCCGCCAATGGCGCAATGATTTGCAATGCAATCAACCATCAAACAACGCCGCAGTTGGCGGACGATGGTGCCGGGGGGGCCATCACGGTTTGGCAAGACCAACGCAGCGGCACGCTGGATATCTATAGCCAGCGTATCAACGGGAATGGAAATGCCTTGTGGCCAGCCAATGGCCTGAAGATATGCTCGGCAACCGGCGTTCAGGACACCCCGCAATTGATCCGCAATGCCCCGGGCAGCGCCATAATGGCCTGGCGCGATCTGCGCGCCGGCAATGCGGATGTTTATGCCCAAAAAATCATCCGCCCCTGGCCGGTGATTACCGGTGTTTCTCCTGACCGGGCCGTGCGGGGAAAAGTCGCCGGGCCTATTGCTTTTTCCGGTTATGTCCAGGACGATCAAGGCCAGACCACCTTCCTGGCTTTAACCCGGCCCGGGTATCAAAACATTACCGCCACCGCGTTAACGATTGTGAGCACTTCCGTGATACAAGGCAATTTGGATTTGACCCAGGCCGAACCAGGTATATGGAACGTAGTGGCGTACGATACTTTGGGACAGGCATCCTCGGCGCCACGGCGGCCTTCACCGTGTATTCTCCAACAGCGCAAAGCTTGGCCTGGATTTCCGCGCCTGCGGGAACCTGCAACACCGGCTCCGAAGGCAATTTTGCCGGTCAAATTAACTGCACCATAGACGGCTATGATGTTCTGCAATCCCTGCAAATCATCAACCAAGGCACGGCCGTGGCCGATGCGGATCTTTACCGGCTGCGTTTATGGTATCAGTCCGGCGGCGGGAGCGGAGGGGTGACATTTGACCGGAATTTGGCGCAAGGCTGGGGGAATTTTGTGAAAACCGGAGACAAAACCTGGGGCCTGGATTTAAATCCCGCCCAAGAAATTCTAGCCGGCAGCGCCTTGTACCTGACAGCCGATATCAACGGCGGGGCCACGGTAAGTCATACCCTCCGCTTGGGACTAATGGCGGGAGCCGCCCATTTTGCTTACGGCACTACATTGCCTGCTTCAGACTTGTCCAATCTCAATGAACAAACCATCGCCCTGTCATCCGGTGCGCGACTTTCCTGGATAAACCCGGAGACCATCAATTTTATTAAAGGTCAAACCAATGCAAGCCTGGGCAAGATTCGCCTGCAAAACATCCAGGGCTATGCGTTGTCCTTGAAATCCTTGCGCCTGTCCGTGATGGACACTTCCGGGCAAGTACAAAACGCGGGAACAATCTTCAGCCAGATCAGCCTGGTTTACCAAAACTCAACCCTGGCCGCGTTAACCGCGCCCTTTGCGGGCGAGCAATGGGTTTTCACCAGCCCTTTGACTATCCCGGCGCAAGGTGAAATTCAATTGGACGCCGTGGGAACCCTTGCGGAAAATCCGGGTGTCATGAATTTTCAAATATCGCTTCCCGATGGCCAGTGCGTCAATCAGGGCGAAGTGTGGCCGAAAGCGCCGGTGGGCTTTCATTCCCTTTGCTGACCACTCCCTTGCACCTGCGGGCTGCGGAATTGAGCGCCGTGTTTGCCACGTACCCCAATCCCTTCAATGCCGGGCAAGGAACAGCCCGGATCGTATATTACCTCAAGAGCCCGGGAAATGTCCGGCTGCAAATCCGCAGCCTGGGCGGGGATCTGATTAAAACCATTGTGGACGCCGATACTCCAGTTGGATTACAGGAAACGGCCTGGGACGGGCGCAATGAGCAGGGGCGGCAGGTGTTGAGCGGAGTTTACCTGGGTTGCATCGAGATCCGGTATACGGACGGAACCCGCGACCGGCTGGTGCGTAAACTGGCCCTGGTGAGATAAGGAATTAAAAAGGACGACCCAATGCACACCGGACAAAAACATCAACTGCTTATTTTAGGACTGGCGGCATTTTGTCTTCTGCCGATTCAGGTTTGGGCGGAATCCGGCGATGCCGGAACCGAAGGGCCGTTCTCCCTGGGCGTGGACGCGCGCGCCATTGCCCTGGGCCGCGCATATACCGGTGTGGCCGAAGACGCCGGCGCCATTTATTGGAATCCGGGAGCCCTGGCGTATCTGGAAAAAAAGGAAATCGCCTCCCTTTATGTGCCTTTGGCCGAGGGGACTGATTATGGATTCCTGGCTTTTGCCTACCCCATTTCCCGCCACGAAACCCTGGCCTTGGGGTTCATGGGTTTGTCTGTCCGGGGCATACCCAAAACCGACGCGCTGGACAATGACTTGGGAGAAACTTCGGACACTCAATTTCAGGTTTTGCTTTCCTACTCCCGTGTCTGGTGGAAAGCATTGGGCGGCGGCATCAATGCCAAACTGTACCGCCACACCCTGGATACCTACAACGGTACCGGCATCGGAGCCGATGCCGGATTGTATTATGATTTTTCCGCTCTGCTGCCGGGTTTTACCTTGGGGATGACTTTGACCAATGCCCTCGCCCCCAGGATCACGCTGGCAACGCAAGCCGACACCTACCCGTTAAACACCCGCTTGGGCGCGGCTTACCGCTTTGCCCTTGACCGGGCAGGCAAGCATCAGTTTATGCTGAGCACCGAAGGCGAAAAATCCGATTATACTGATTTACGCCTGCACGGCGGCGCGGAGTATTTGATTTTTAAAATCATTTCCCTGCGGGCGGGCTGGGACCGCGACACCTTGACGGCCGGAGCCGGAATTTCCTATTGGGACCTGCGTTTGGATTATGCTTTGACCCTGAAAAACGATTTCGGCTCTCTGCACTTTTTTACCCTCGGCTGGCAAATCGGGCCGTCTCTCAATGAAGAAGAAACTCTGAAACAGCGCAATATTTTGGCGCTTCCGGCATTCGAGTGAACCTAGAATCCAAGGTCGAGGCCCCCGAAATGGAATAGGATCGCCATCCGGAAACGCACCCTGTTCCTGAATC
>JAGVPM010000188.1 GCA_020052235.1 Candidatus Goldiibacteriota bacterium | reverse complement strand
GGAGTGAATTAATCGCCTTAAGCAAATGAATTTGAAAGGAGCAAACTTTTTATGCAAATTTTGAAAATCGGCGACCCTGTAATCGTGGAACTATCTCGCAAGGATATTGCGGCGTTGCATTTTGGTTTGGATCAATATAAAACCTGGTTAAAGCATCTCAAGGGGGTAGACAAAAACATAAAACGCAAACGATTGAGGCACTTAAACCGGATGATTGTGTTGGTGGAGTTGTTGCTTTAACATTTTAGAAAATTTTATCCTGTCAAATAACCAGCATCCCCGCCAGATGGCATCCTCAAGGAAAAAATAGTCTGAGAAATGACAAGCAAAGGGGTAAGATAAGTGCTGCAATGCAATTGACAATCTGTGAAAAAAGCTATATTTTTATGGGTGTTTGATTCGGTAATTGGACGTTCGGATACATTTCGAACAATTTTTCACATTTTCGAATTATAAAAGAAGCGACGGTAATGCCTTGAAGGAGCATATTATGCAATTCGGGAAACTGGAGAGCATTAATTTAAGAGAAGTATGGAAAAAAGAAGCCTATGAGTTTACTCCCTGGCTTGCTGAAAATTTATCGGCCTTGGGCGAAGCGTTGGGCATGGAGTTGGAATTGGAAAGGCGGGAAGCGGATGTCGGGGATTTTTCCTTGGATATTTTAGCCAAGGATTTGGGGATGGACGGATATGTAGTCATTGAAAACCAAATTTGCCCGACCGATCACGGCCACCTTGGCAAATTGATCACATACGCAGCGGGTTACGACGCCTCCGCCATTATTTGGATTGCTGAATCCATTCGGGAGGAACACCGCCAGGCTTTGGAGTGGTTGAACCAGCATTCGGATAAAAAAACTAACTTTTTCGCGGTGGTAGTGGAAGTGTTCAAAATTGATGACTCCAAGCCGGTCTTTAAATTCAGGCCGATTGTTTTTCCCAATGAATGGCAGAAAGTCAAACGCCAACAGGCTAACACTGACGCATCTCCTCGGGCGGAAGCTTACCGTGGATTTTTTCAGGAACTTATTGATGAGTTGCGTGAGAAGCATCATTTCACGAATGCCCGGCTTGGCCAGCCGCAGAATTGGTATAGCTTTTCATCCGGTATACCTGGTTTTGTTTATTCAGCATGCTTCGCGCAAGGGGAAAGGTTCAGAACGGAAATCTATATAGACAAGGGCGATACAGATCAAAACAAGGAAATTTTTGATGAGTTATTGAAAATGAAGAAAACCATAGAAACGGAAGTCGGGTCCGAGCTTTCATGGGAGCGGTTGGACGAAAGGCGGGCCTCGAGGATCGCTGTTTATCGTGAAGGATCAATTGAAAAAAAGGATCAGCATAAAGAATATCAAAAATGGATGGTAGAAAATCTCTTGAAATTTAAGAAAGTATTTAATGAAAAAATCGCACAAATATTAAAGGAGTAACATTTTGTCCGGCATGAATCTTTGTATTATCCTGTGACATTATTTGCCTATCAGTAAGATAAAAAAACCCTTGACAAAAGATACAAAATTAGTTACAAAAGTTACATGACTAGTGATAATTTTAGTAATTTATTACAGCATGTTCTTGATCATATGAGAGAACTTGAGGAAATGTCCACTCAGGGCGAGGATGGCCGGATTAAAGAGCTGGTATCCTTGCGCGTCAAGGCCTATCGTCTTGAGTATAAGCTTACTCAAAGTGAATTAGCAACACAGTTGGGGGTAGACAGAATGCAGATAATCCGGTGGGAAAGCGGAAAACATAAACCAGGGAAGTTGGCCTTGAAGATGTTGAAGGAGAAAAGAATTATTCCGGAAGTGGAGTGATTTTTTTTGTTCTGAATAGTTACAAATATAGTAACAAAAGAAACATTTAGTTCAGGTTAACAATTTTTTCCAAATAAGAGTTGATGTGGGCTGATCGACAAACAGGAAAAAAAAGTTCCGCAGGAATGGGGGATCACCCCCATCTGAATTGGAGGAAAAGAGATGAGCATCAATAAAGATGGTTTGAACGAGTTATGTAAGATCAGGCGGGAGAGCGCCATCAAGTCAATCAGGAATTTTACGCTAACTTACCTTTCCAGTCATGTCAAAGACTACAAGTTTTCAAAGGCGCATGAAGAAATATTTGAAATCCTCCAAAAAATGTCGAATGAGCGGGGGCAGAAAGCCGCGATTGCAGCGCCCCGGGGCATTGGGAAAAGCACGATTATTTCTCTGGCAGCGGTGCTGCATGGTGTCTGTTCAGGCAGGGAAAAATTTATCGCCATATTTTCCGAAACAGCAGATTCGGCGCAGCAAATCATGGAGAACATTAAAAAGGAGCTGACAGAAAATCGGAAATTGGCGATGGATTTCCCGGATGTATTTGAGTCTGAGGGTAGCCCCAGGCCGCCCCGATGGACAGCGACGGAAATCGAAACGCGGAATGGGGTGAAGGTAAAGGTGTTCGGATCGAACCAGTCTCCGCGCGGAGTCAAATTCGGGAAAGAACGGCCGAGTTTAGTGGTGCTGGATGATTTGGAAAGCTTTCGTAACACCAACACAAAAGATGTCCGGGACAAGTTAAGAAGCTGGTTTTTGAAGGCCGTGTTAAACATCGGCACGGAAAAAACCAACTATATTTTTCTCGGCAACATCCATCATTCGGACTGCCTGCTGGCGGAATTCACCAATCCGGACAAGCAACCGAATTGGACCAGCCGAATTTATAAGGCAATCATTTCAGAACCGAAAAACAAAGATTGTTGGGAACGTTGGGCCACGATTTTTTATGGGAAGCCGAATTGCACATTCGAGAATCAATCCGGGCCGGAAGCCGCTAAAAAATATTTTGAGTGTTGCAAACATGAAATGCTCGATGGAGTGGAATTATTATGGCCGGAAAGATGGCAGTATTATGATCTTAGGCTGAAATACGAAGAAGACCCCATCAGTTTCAAAAGTGAATACCAGAATGAACCGCTTGACCCGAATACTCGGATATTCAATGTGGATGAATTCAAATTTTGGAACGAAAACTACTCGTCAAAGGATGCGCTAATCCGGTCCATGGGCCAAGAGGCGGAATTCATCGGGGCTTGCGATCCATCCATGGGCGATGATTTGAAGCGCGGGGATTATAGCGCCATCGTAATTATCGGATGGGACAAAAACGCGCGGGCAATGTATGTGGTTGAGGCCGACATCCGGCGAAGAAAACCCGACCAGTTGATCGAGGATATTATCGCTTTTCACAGCAAGTATCGATTCAGAAAATTCGCAATGGAAGCGAACTCCGGCCAGGAATTTCTAATTCAGCAGCTTGAAAAAAGATGCGCCGATGTCAGGAAATTCATACCCGTCGAACGAATAAAAAACTCACAAAATAAAATTCAACGCATTCAATCTATTCAGCCTTTGACGAAAAGCATTCTTCAGTTCAGCAAGGAGCATAGGTTGTTGCTGGAGGAACTGCGCGACTTTCCCAAAGCCGATCACGACGATGGGCCTGACGCCTTGGAAATGGCCATACGAATTTCGGAAAATTACCAGCCGCAAAATAGCATCGATAATTGGACCGAAGCCGAAATTCGAAGTATCTTCGAAGCGGCTAACGGCGGGCCGATTAGCAGAGGGAGAAAAATCACGGTTGGAGGTTTTTTCTTCAATGATGAGTTTGGTCTTTTTAACAACCTTGATCAGTTTAAAAGAAAGTAGTAGGCCGGGTTGCTCAAGGAGTCAGGATAAAGCAAAAATGCCCCGGATAAGCATTTTTGCAAGCCTCAGCAAAATATTAAAAAAATGATATTTGTATAAAAAAATAGGCAAGTGTTTTTTTTTGTTTTTGAAAAACGGGCAGGATTTCAGAAAAAATATTTGGCTTATTTTACAAAGATATATCAGAAATTGTGGCCTGGTTTGGCGGCAAAACCAAAAAAAATGGTCGCTAAAAAATGATTTATATATAGAGGGGCAATTTGTGTTCGGCTCCCTGAATGGGAAACGGGAGGTGGGAATGAGTGGTGGACGTGAAAAACACGTAATCGTTTTTAACTAAATCAGTCCAATAAAGCAAAACGGAGGAAGAAATGGAAATAAGAATAATACCAATAAGCAGTATTAATCCTGCGCCATACAACCCTAGGGTTGATTTGCAACCAGGAGATCCGGCGTATGAAAAGCTCAAAACAAGTATGGAACATTTCGGATATGTGGAGCCGCTTGTCTGGAATGAAAGGACGAAAACTCTGGTTTCCGGGCACCAGAGGTTGAAAATATTGGTTGGACAAGGAATGGAGGAAGTTGAGGTCAGCGTGGTGGATTTGCCGTTGGAGAAGGAAAAAGCCTTGAACTTGGCACTGAACAAAATTACAGGCGAGTGGGATGAGGCGAAGTTAGCTGATCTCCTGGATGAAATGTGCAAGATGCCGGACTTTGATTTCGCTTCGACCGGCTTCGAGACCACTGAGATCAGCGAACTGCTGGACGCGCAGCACGCTATGGCGGAGGAAGATGATTTTGATTTTGATGCCGCCATTGAATCCATAAAGGAGCCGGTTACGCAACGCGGCGACCTTATCGAACTCGGATCTCATCGGATTCTCTGCGGCGATTCGTCAAATCCGGATGATGTGAATTTGCTGTTAGGGGAATTCCGGGTAAATTTGCTCCACACAGATCCGCCCTATAATGTCCAGTATCTCGGAGGCAACCGGCCCAATCCTGACGCCAGGCCAAAAACATCCAGGCGGTGGGAACGGATTTACTCGGACAATTTAAGCCATGAGGAGTATGAAACTTGGTTAAAAAAGATTTTGACCAACGCTGTGCTCCACCTGGAAAAAGGTGCACCTTTCTATATTTGGAATGGGCACCGTCAATTTGGTCCTATGCATTTAATGCTGCAGGAATTGGGGGGGCATATTTCAACAGTCATCACTTGGGCCAAGCCAAGTTTTGCTATCGGTTATGGTGATTATAATCAGCAAACGGAGTTTGCGCTATATGGATGGCTGGAGGATAACGGTAGTCATGCCTGGTACGGGCCTACCAATGAATCAACTCTTTGGCAGATAAAGCGTGATCCGACGGCTGATTACATACACCCTACCCAGAAACCCTTGGCTCTTCCGCAACGGGCCATTCGTAACAGTTCAAAACGCGGTGATATTGTCCTGGATTTGTTCCTTGGATCAGGCTCCAGTTTGATTGCAGCCCAGAGTTTGGAAAGGAGATGCTTTGGAATCGAAATTGACCCCAAGTATGTGGATGGAATTGTCCGACGCTATATCGCCTTCGTGGGCAAGGATCAAGTGAGCGAAGCGATTAAAACAAAGTACTTCACGGAGGTTTCGGCATGAGTAATCTGGAGCAAAACGAAACTCCTATCTTAGTCACTATCCAGAGGATCAAGGATGGGAGTATTAACCCCAAAGCGCTGACCAAGGACATACGTCAGCAGTGCCTCGAAGTCTTAATCACGCAGGGTTACACACAGGCGCAAATGGCGCAAATCCTCGATTGCAGCGACAAAACCGTTCAACGAGATATTAACGAAATCCGCAAGCGAAACCGCCTTACACCGCATGTAGAACTCGCCAAAGAAATTGTAGGTGAAATGCTGGCGAAGGCGCGAAATTATGAGAGCAATCTCAACCAATTGGCACGTTCCAAAGATGGAAGCCTTTCAGAGCGTGCGCATGCTCAGTTTCTTGGATGGCGCGTCCTGAAAGAATGCGTGGAGAAACTGCAAACCCTTGGCTATTTACCTCAAAAGCCGCAAGAAGTTATTGGGAATATCACGCACAGTTTTATGGAGAGCGAGGATAAATCGTTTGAAGAAGTCCAGGATATCATCCGCGATATTGAAATGAATCTGGCTGGCGATGCTGATCCGGCACTGGCTGCGGAGGTCAATAAACTGAAGTTGAAATTCGAGACAGTAAAGCTTGCCAATGAAGCACAAGGAGTTTTGGAAAAACAAAAAAAAATACTGGAGCATAAGGAGGAAGTTCAAAATGCAGGATAGTCTTAAGCAAGAAGCGATCAACATGAAAAGACGGGTGGCCGAACGGTCGATCCTGTCATTTGCCAGAGCTTATCTGAGCCGCCACCTGAAGATCAATCCATCCAAAGCGCATTTGGAAATTTACGATGTCCTTAAAGATATCTTGGAAAAGCGCAACCGGAAAATAGCGATTGCGGCTTTTAGGGATTTCGGAAAATCTACCCAAGTCACGCTGATTTATCTTTTGTATTGCATTTGTTTTACCAGGGAACGCTTCATTGTCATCATTTCAAACACGGCTTCTCAAGCCAAGCAGATTCTCGACAATGTGAAAGACGAGCTAACGCAAAATGAGGGGTTGCGGGAAGCGTTTCCAGAGGTGTTTGAAATGGAGGGGAAGCCCAGGCCACCAAGATGGACAGAGGATGAAATCATAACACGCAATGGTATACGTGTTTTGGCCTTGGGATCAGGACAACAGATCCGGGGCAGAAGGCACGGTATTTATAGGCCCACGCTGGTAATTGCCGACGATCTGGAAAACTCGGATAACACGTTTACTTTTGAAGCGCGGGAAAAGATGAAAAAGTGGTTTGAAAAATCAGTGCTGAGAGTCGGCTCCGAAGGGAGTAATTTCTGTATTGTAGGCAATTTATTTCATCCGCATTCGCTTTTAGGTGAATTCCAGGACAAAGCCCTCCATCCCGGCTGGGAATCGTTTAAGTACCGCGCTATCGAGGCATGGCCGCGGAACATGCAAATATGGGAGACGTGGTCGAAAATATTGCATGGCCAAGAGCAATTTAACGGCAATGTTGGAAATGAGGCTGCTTTGGCATTTTATTTTTCCCAGCAAGCCGAAATGGATGGAGGCGCGGTTTTGACATGGCCGGAGAAATTTTCGCTATTTGATCTCATGTTGATGCGTGAGGAGAATAAAGTCAGCTTTGACGCGGAAATGCAAAACGAACCGATTGATCCGGGCGAGCTCGCAATGGACGTGGAGAGCATTCATTATTGGACAGATAAGTTCGCATCAGCCGAAGATCTTTTAAAAACCATTGGAAATGAAATGGAGTTTTTTGGCGCTTTGGACCCGTCCCTGGGCAAGAGCGCGGAGAAGGGAGATTATTCAGCAATAATTGTATTAGGCCGGGATAAACAAGGGCTACTTTATATTCTTGAGGCTGACATTGCGAGGCGATCCGTGGACAAGCAAATCCGCGATGTGCTGGCTTATGCGCAGCGATATAAATTTGTCCAATTTGCGATTGAGGCGAACATGTTTCAGGAATTGATCAGTCAAAAAGTGGTGGAAGAGTCGCGAAAAGCCAGCATTTATTTAAATGTCAAACCAATCAAGAATATTACGGACAAGTTGGCGAGAATCCAATGTTTATATTCAAGCGTTAAAAACGGAACGCTCCAGTTCAGCCGAAATCACAAGCTGTTGTTGGATGAATGCCGGGCATTTCCGAAGGGCAGGACAGACGACGGCCTGGATGCGCTGGAAATGAGCTTCCGCTGCGTGCAGGACGGAAGCACGGTAAGAAGTGAAACAATAATTGGAGTCTTAAAAAATCTCGTTGAACACCGGAATTATTCAAGGATGGTCAGCATGCTGAACGCGGATGGGCGGTATGCCAGAATAAGCGATACGTAGCGGCTTCTTAAGCTAAAATAATTCATAAAATCTAGGAGGAAAAGCCATGAACAAGAAAGAAAAATTACCGGAAAAGCATGACAACAAATTGCCAATATCAGAAGATACACTTCAAATGAATAAACTCTTAAGGTTGCTTATCATACGTCGTTACGCACCTCATGGTGCGTCAATGACGGATGCTCAAGGCCGACAATGGCGCATAAACGACCAATATCATCTTTTAAAATTGCCGTGAAAAAGGGCCGTATTTGATGGAAAAAGCATACCGGAGGCCGATTTTAGGCCTCCGGTATTGCGGCGATAGGTCGAGAATAATCGTTGATAAAAGGGCGCGTGAGAGTTAATATCAAAATGCGCCGAGGATTAAGTAAGCTTTTTGAAAAGTTCTTCGATGTCCACGCCAAGGGTGTCGGCGATTATTTCGATATTCTTCAAGCTGATGTTGCGCTGGCCGGACATAACCCGGGAAAGGTGGCTTTTGGTGATATCGGATTCAAAAGCAAGTCTTTCGACGGTCATTTCTTTTTTCTCGAGGATCACCCTTATGTTGGCGATGATGCGTTTGTTGATTTTTTTCATGCAAACATAGTATCAATTTTTTTTGCTCAAGTAGTTGACTGGCAGTCAACATAAGCGGCCTTTTATGCGCTGCCAAAGGTGATGTTATGCCTTCGATGTTGACTGATGGACAACCTGAGAGTGCCGAAGCCTGCTCGACTGTCGGTAGGCACTGGAAAAAGGGAAGGAGGAATAGCATGCAAAACAGCCAAATCGTTTTTTATGTTTTGCTCGCGATTGTCTTGGGGTTGTTGCCCGCCATTATCGGCAAAATCAAGGGGTATTCATTTTTGGCTTGGTGGTTTTTGGGTTCGGCGTTTTTTATAATCGCTTTTCCGCTGGCCATTTTCATAAGCAGCGACTACAAAAAATGTCCATTCTGCCAGGAAAAGGTGAAGAAGAGCGCGACAGCTTGTCGATTTTGTCAGCGGGAATTGGGCTTGAAATGAAAGAAGAAAACAAAATGGAAAAGGGGGCATTCATGCTAAAAAGTTCAATTGGGTTTATTTTTCTGTTGTCTTCACTGATCTGGATTTCCAATGCGATTGCCGATCCACAAATAAATCCAAATGCGAGCTTGGAAGCGCCTGGTATCGAAAAGGGCGCGTATGATATTCCGTTGGGTGTGAAATTGGCCGACTTCTTAAAATGGTGCGTCAGTAATAATGTGAAGGTTACGAATGAAAAATTTTTAGAGAAAAAAGAAGCTGTTGAAAACGAAATAAAGAAAGAGCTGGTCGAACAACTTGGGCGTGAGTATGGACCTGACTTCGTGGAAACGAACACCAAAAGCATTCAAAGGCAAACGAAAAAAATCTTGAAGTACAAACTGGATGACCTTAAAGAATTGCTGATTAATATCCAGGACGGAAAAAAGATTCCTTTTGAATTTGGCGAGAAGGTTACCAAGTATGATGTTGATAAATTATTAGCGGAAATCGAGTATGTTCAAGGCCAGCTTTTTCTTTTTCAATACCAAGGCGAGGGATATATCTTAAACGCTTTTTTCAACAATAAGCAGGAAATCACTGACGTCATTTTGGATAAAATAAAATCCTCGGAAAATAGGCGCTTCCGGCATTCGAGTGAACCTAGAATCCAAGGTCGAGGCCCCCGAAATGGAATAGGATCGCCATCCGGAAACGCACCCTGTTCCTGAATCCG
>JAGVPM010000050.1 GCA_020052235.1 Candidatus Goldiibacteriota bacterium | reverse complement strand
GCCACCTGTGTTATATTTTGATCGTTGAGATTTTGTTCGGTGGGAGGGTGGCCGCCATGCATCGGAATAGGTGGCCGTCTTGAGCGGAATGCGCAATTGTGCAAGACGACCAATATGCCTTGGCGTGTTTACGCTACATTGACCGTAATGCTGTTAAAGCCGGACTGGTGGATCACCCCGCCAAATGGTATTTAACAAGCTTTACAAGTTATGCCTACGGTCAAACTCATCCCATCCTGCCGTTGAAATCCCATCCTAGCTATTTAGCTCTCGCAAAAAGTAGAACCAAACGCCGAGCATTTTATTTATCGTTTGTCACCGAGAAGGATGAGTTTTCCGATGAACTGCATGGACGAATGGATAAGTTGCGAATTTTTGGCTCAGCACAGTTTGTAGAGGAAGTTATACACGGGCGTGATGGGAAAATTCAAAATAAAAATAGTTTTGGCAATGACCCTTGCCCGCCAAAAGATCGCAAGCATTGATAATTACTTTACCAAGGACCTGACACCATAATTCAATTAAGGTTCAATCAGGTTTCAAGAACTTGACATAAAAGGATATTTTAGCAATAATGAAATTGAAGGGGATGGAGTCCCCCAAAACCGCCCTTGCAGGCTAATGACTCCTACTGGGAACGCGCCAGTAGGGGTATTCGCAGAAGAGATGCAACTCCCGCTGGCAGAAATGCTGACAGGAGTTTTTTTATGTCTGAAGAAGCATGTATGGCCATTAGTCGCGATCCTATACCGCCGGAAGGTTATGGACAGTATATCGGGCAGCTTGAGAAAATTTGCCTGGATTTCCATATAGATTCTTTGATGCCTTCCATTTCGGCTGTGGGCGAATCGATTCAGGCAAGCGACATGATAAATGTAGCGCTGGTTGGCGGTTTCAAGGCCGGGAAAAGCTCGTTTATTAACAGCCTGATTGGTGGAAATATTTTACCCGTAGCAGTATTACCAGTAACCGCTGTTATTACCTACGTCCGATTCGGTTCCCAGGATCAAGCTAAAATAATATTTATAAATGGCCAAACCCTACGAATTTCCCTGGATAAAATTTTTGAATACATTACAGAACAATCGAATCCTGAAAACCTTAAAAATGTAGAAAGAGTGGATGTAGAACTTTCAAATCTTCAGGCCTATCCAAACGTTCAATTCGTGGACACGCCGGGGTTGGGCAGCGTATTCAAACACAACACTGCGACATCCAGGCACTGGTTGCCAAGGATTGGGGCGGCACTTCTAGCAATAAGCGTGGAACATCCCTTGTCTGAGGAAGACATTGAACTCTTGAGGGAATTGAGTAAATATACCCCGGAAATGATCATCCTGCTCACGAAAGCAGATTTGGTTTCGCGAAATGAACAGGATGATGTTGTGAAGTTTATTGAAAGACAAGTCCGGCAGCAGCTTAGCATGAACATTCGGGTGTTGCCTTTCTCCATTCGTCCAGAGTATGAATCCCTGCGCTTAAAAGTCAGCGAATACTTGCAGCAATCGATTGCCGTCCAATCAGTCAAAAAAACCGGAAAAATTATCAGCCATAAATTGCACACCATGATAGCCAGTTGCCGTGAATACCTGCTTTTAGCACGGTCGGCAGTTAATTCAACTCGGGAATCCCGCCAAAAGTTGTTGCAACAGCTCCAGCGCGAGCAACGGCTTTTATCTTCAATTCAAAATGAAATCTGGCTTCTATCCAATGATTTGAAATCACGCATGCAAACGGAATCTTCGGAGTTGTTTCAAAAATCATATGCCAATGTATTAAATGGCCTTGTAGGAAATTTGCAAACTCAAATAGGCCAATGGAAAGGTAATCTCGCGAAAACCTCAAAAGCTTTTAAACAATGGGCCGAAGCTAATTTAACTGAAAGACTGGAGGTGCTGTCAAAGACTATTGGCTCGAATTTAGCCGAACAGCATTTAAACGCATCGAGGGAAAGCTTTTCGCGAATGGTGCAAGCTTTCCAAAATAGGCTCTCGAAAAGCGTTGAAGAAGCCTTGGGGCTAACATTCAAAGGGGCGTCATTTGATGCCTGGATTGTAAAACCAAGTCAGCCAGATGTGCAAGTCGGTAGAGTTTTTGATACAGAATTGGAGATAATCTGGTTTCTCATACCCATGTGGTTGTTCCGGCCTTTGGTGAACCGCCATTTTCTTGGCATGCTTCCCTGGGAAGTTGAGAAAAATTTATACCGGCTGGCTTCCCAGTGGTCGGAGGCAATCCAGCGTTCGATAGATGATCTCGCCCAACAAGCAGAAGGGTTTATTACAGACGAGCTGGCAACGATTGAAAATCTTCTTCGCCAAGCACCTGACCGGCGTGCGGAAATCGAAAAATCCCTGGCTGATCTTGAAATGATTGAAAATGAAATGCATGCAATTAAGCCGACACTTAGATGAAAGGCGGGGCCTATTGAGGAATTTGTTGACACGATATAAACCGGTGATAATGATTGTTTTTATAGTAAGCTTGGTACTGCAAATACCATCACGATCAATGGCGGAATCCGCGACTCCATCTATGTTTTTTCAGGAGACGGGGCAGGAACTATTAAATTTAGCTGTTTCACCTGTGCATGGGGATATGGAGGATTATCTGCTGGCTGCCGCTTTTGGCGGAGGCATGATCGCAGCTTTGAACCATGATATGGAATGGTACCATTCCGTGCAAGGGCAGCGCAACGCTTGGCAGGACGAAGTCATGCCTCCGGCCACGTTTTTGGGCGAGGGGTGGGTTAACGTTGGTGGAATGGCTATGCTCTATGTGTTTGGCAGTAAATATGACCGAAAGACCGCGATCATGGCAACGGAAGGGTTGGTCGGGGTGGCGCTCGTGTCTACTCTGGTTAAAGTATCATTTACAGCTTCCCGCCCGAGCAGCGATGACACGCAGCGGCGATGGTTCACTGGAAATATTGGAGACAGCAGTTTCGTTTCGGGGCATACGATGACGGCCTTTTGCACTGCGGTTATCATTGGCGACGCGTACCACTTGGAATGGCTGACGTATCCCCTGGCTGGTTTGGTGGCGTATTCGCGCATGTATAACCGAAATCATTGGCCCTCGGATGTCGTCGTCGCCGCAGGGTTGGGGCTTTTAATCGGCAGGACCGTGGTGGCTTATCATGCTTCCAACCTGGATGAGACCCCTCTTCACTTTTCCGTGGCACCGTTGGAAGATGGAACTCAAATTATGGCGACGTGGTGCTACTAAAATGATTAAAAGCAAGCAGGGCTCCAAAGAAAGGCGAGAAGTAAGAGTGATAAAAAATAAAAGGGATGGCAAAATGGACTGTAAAATCAAATCAGTATGGGCAATGGAAATTTTGGATTCGCGGGGCAATCCTACGGTTCGGGTTTTTTGTGATTTGGACAATGGGGTCTCGGTTTCCGCTTCAGTTCCATCTGGGGCATCCACCGGCGAAAATGAGGCGGTCGAGCTTCGCGATGGAGACCAAAAACGGTATAGCGGCAAAGGTGTACTCAAAGCGGTGGATAATGTTAATAAGATCATTGCGCCACAAATTATTGGGAAAAGTCCGTTTAACCAGAATGAGCTCGACCGTCTTATGATTGAGTTGGATGGAACTGCCAACAAGGGCAAATTGGGAGCCAACGCCATCTTGGGGGTCTCAATGGCCGTGGCTAGGGCTGCTGCTGTTGCCTCTGGGCTGCCGCTTTACGCCTGCCTGGGAGGGGCTGGAGCCAACCGGCTGCCGGTTCCCATGATGAATATTTTAAATGGCGGCAAACATGCTGATAACAGCGTGGACTTGCAGGAATTCATGGTCATGCCCGTGGGTGCTCCCACCTTTGCGGAAGCCTTGCGCTATGGGGCAGAAACCTTTCATGCTTTGAAGGATATTTTGAAGAAAAAAGGCTATGCCACCAGTGTGGGGGACGAAGGCGGATTCGCGCCCAATCTCAAAAGCAATGAAGAAGCGGTGGAAGTGATCGTGGAAGCCATTGCCAAAGCAGGCTTTAAACCCGGGAAAGACATTGCCATTGCCCTGGACCCGGCGGCTAGTTCTTTTTATGAAAATAAGAAATACGAACTTTCAAAATCCGGGATGGGAACGAAAACCAGCGCAGGTATGATCAAGCTTTACCAGGAATGGGTGGATAAATATCCCATTATTTCCATCGAGGATGGTTTGGCTGAAACGGACTGGGAAGGGTTTCAAGACATGACCGCCGAGATGGGGGATAAAATCCAAATTGTCGGTGATGATATTTATGTCACCAACACACAGTTCATCCAGCGTGGCATCCTGGAAAAAAGCACCAATTCGGTTTTGATCAAACTCAATCAAATCGGAACTGTCACGGAGACCATTGAAGCTATCAATCTATGCCGCGAAGTCGGCTGGGGTTTTGTCATTTCCCATCGCTCCGGGGAAACCGAAGATGCCTTCATGGCGGATTTCGCAGTAGCCATGGGTGGCGGGCAAATCAAAACCGGCTCAGCTTGCCGAAGCGAACGGATCGCGAAATATAATCGCCTTATGGAGATCGAGGCTGTACTGGGAAGAAACGCCATTTTCGGAAGGCCATAATTTCAGGTGATTCGAGGGAAACAATATGACGGAAACTTGGCTTTTAGCCACACTATGGATTGGTCTTGCTTTGATTGCCACACTGCTGTCCATCTGGCTGGGAATTGCCACAGCGCTTTCAGAGATTGTAGTGGGCACGGTGGCCCAGCTCATCATCGGGGCTTTAATCGGCAGCGCATTTTTAGGCACGGGCCAAAGCTGGATTGTATTCCTTTCTTCCAGTGGTGCAATCATGCTTACGTTTTTGGCCGGGGCTGAGCTTGATCCCGCAGTTTTTAAACTTAAGTGGAAAGAAGCCTCGGCAGTGGGCCTGGCGGGAGTTATTGCGCCGTTTCTGGGCTGTACGGCTGTGGCCTATTACCTGCTACACTGGGATCTACGCGCCAGCTGGTTGACCGGGGTGGCATTATCCACCACCTCGGTAGCCGTAGTGTATGCGGTCATGCTGGAATTTGGCTTAAATGTGACCAATTTCGGCAAGACCGTGCTGGCCGCATGCTTTATCAACGACCTTGGAACCGTACTGGCCTTGGGTTTGATATTTTCACCGTTCACATATAAAACAGGAATTTTCGTCGCCGCCAGTGTGGTGGTCTTTGCAGTTTTGCCCTGGATCACTTCGCGTTTTTTCAAACGCTTTGGCGGGCGGCCATCTGAATTGGAAGCCAAATATATTTTATTGCTTCTTTTCGGTATGGGTGGTTTGGCAGCTTGGTCAGGCAGCGAAGCGGTCCTTCCCGCCTACATGATCGGCATGGTCCTGGCCGGAACAGTCGGTAAAGATCATGTATTGATTCGGCGTTTGCGAACCTTGACCTTTGGACTTTTAACTCCGTTTTATTTTATAAGGGCAGGATCGTTTGTTTCGGTTCCTGCGCTGGTAGCTGCCCCACTTATCCTGCTGGTTTTACTACTGGCTAAAATGGCAACTAAGTTTGTTGCCATCTATCCCATTACTAAATTATTTGGAAATACCAAAAAAGAAGGCATCTATACCACATTGCTGATGTCTACAGGTTTGACTTTCGGCAGTATCGCAGCTTTATTTGGTCTTTCCCATGGCATTATTGACGGAGTAAAATACTCTTATTTGATCGCCGCTATTATTGCCAGCGCCGTGGTGCCGACATTGATTGCCAATGCATTTTATCTGCCCCGTCATTTATTGCAGCGGACAACGGAGGGGAAACCCACGCCGCAAGGTGCAGGAAAAAAAGCTGAAACAGAAATATAAACGCATCTCATCGAAAGGGGATTTTGCTATGATTAAAAAAATATTGGTTGCATATGACGGTTCTAAAAATTCGGATAAAGCTTTTGATTTTGCTTTGGATATTGCTTCCAAATATAAGGCGAAAGTCACAGTGCTATCTGTGGCCCGACCTTCCGAGCCGCCGGAGGATGTTGAGACTGAAGCAGCGTTGGAAAATGCCATCGAACACTTTGAAAAGCTTTATCCAATTTTAAAGAATAAGGCAAAGAAATATTCCATAGTGCCCCAGTTTTTGATTCGTGTTGGGCATCCTGCTGACCAGATTGTCAATCTGGCTAATGAAGAAAAGACAAGTATGATTATCATGGGGCATCGCGGAAAATCAGTGGTGGCGCGATGGCTGTTGGGCTCCATTTCCAAAAGAGTGTTAAGTTACGCCCGTTGCACGGTATCTATTGTACGTTGAATGAGGAAAGGATGAGGTCATGAAAGCGTTGTTGCTGGGGCTGGGCGGGCCGATCAATCTGAGGGGGTGTATGATAATGAAATACAACGTGATTGAAATATTCACGAGCGAGGAGGCGCATTGGAAGGGCCGCCCTGTGCCGGAAATGGTGATTGAGGCTGTCCAAAAAACGAAAATCTCGGCCCGTTGCATGGTTACCAAGGGCGTGGCAGGCTGCTATGAAAACGGAGAGGTCGCCAGCCATCATATCGAAATTCTGTCTTTTAATATGCCCATTAAGATCGAGATCATTTTACCTGCCGCTGAATTGGAAAGTGTTTTGCCTGCACTAGAAGAAATAGTCACCGAAGGCACGTTGGCAGTGGAGGAGATGGATCTCCGAGTCCATCGAACAAAAAAACGCTTGATCCCTCGGCAGATTAAGGTCAGGGATGCCATGACACCTAACCCGAAAAGTGTGAGGGCATCCACTCCCGCCAGTGATGTAATACGGTTATTATTAAGTTCTGAATTTCATTCCGTGCCGGTGGTCAATGAGAAAAATCGCCCAATCGGCATTATTACCCAGGATGATCTTATCCGCAGGGCGGGAATGCCCGTGCGTTTGGGATTGGTTTCAATGTTTGAACAGAAAAAAGTTGAAGATTTTCTGAACAGTATTGCCCATAAAACGGCAGAAGAGATCATGACCAAGCCGGTCATCACGGTTACAGTGGAAAAGCGTTTAAGTGAAGCGGTTGATATGATGCTTAATAATAAATTGAAGCGATTTCCGGTTGTTGATGCTGAGGATGTTTTGGTCGGCATGTTGGCGCGTTATGACATTTTACATACTATTACCAAAGAATCTCCGGATTGGAAGGCTATCCAGGCCCGGAAAGTGGTTGTCGATAATGTTCGCGTGGTTCGGGACATAATGCAGCGGGATACCCACACGGTCCTGCCGGAAGCATCCGTGCAGGAAGTGGTTGAGATTATTGATGCCAATGACATCCAGCGGGTGGCGGTGGTGGACAAAGAAGGCCGCTTTCAGGGGATGATCTTTGACCATGATGTTTTAGGCTATTTTTCAGAGCATCACCCAGGCTTATGGGATCATTTGGCTGCCAAACTACCGTTTACGGAAATGGCCAGGCAGCATGCGGAAAAGATCAGTCGCACCAAGGCCAGGACAGCTGCCGAGCTTATGAAAACGGACGTGATTCGCGTGCAGGAAGAAACGCGCATTGATGAAGCGGTCAAGTTGATGTCGGGAAAAAACATTAAACGTCTACCCGTACTGGATGCAGAGGGGCGTTTCAAAGGAATGGTCAGCCGGGATTCCATATTGCGGGCAGGGGTTATTTCTTAATCAAGGTGTTGGACATGAAGCCAGATCACGAAAAACACATGACTTATTACAAACTCCTGGATTACTTCAAAGTCAGCCATTGCCCGATTTGTTCGGCCGAGGTTGACACCTGCCGGAGATATTTTGAAGCCGTTACCGGAGAAGAATGGAATGATCCGGATGTTCGAAATGAATTGATTCAATCCAAGGGCTATTGCCAGCGTCATGCCCAATATCTTATGCTGGCAGGTGATCCTTTGGAGCGGGCAATCCTTTATCAAGACCAAGTGAAATTATTCCTGGAATTCCTCGACGAGGCCAAAAAAGATAAAACATCAATTCATAAGAGCCTGGACAAATGGAGTCAGCGTGCTTTGTGCCCGGCCTGCAAATCAGAACAGATAGCGGCCGGACGCTATCTGGCGGTTTTCATGGAGAATATGCATGAAAACGAATTTATGAATGTTTTTGGATCAAGCCCTGGTCTTTGCATCACCCATTTTATAGACCTTCTAAAATCTGCTCCAAAGGATTTTCCGGCCGTTCTGATTGATATGCAGCTAGCCAAGATGCGAGAACTAGCCCGGGAATTGGAGGAATTTAGCCGGAAACATGATTATCGTTTCAACCGTGAAAAATTCGGAAAGGAAGGCGATTCCTGGAAAAGGGCCATTGAAATGGTGAACGGCTTTTTAGACCTGTATGAGAATGTTAAAGCAGCAGGAATAACCAAGCCGGAAAGGATAATCAAGGGTCATTTTAAAGCCGGGCAGGTGCAGGAAATGCACGTCATGCCTAAAAGCAAAAAAGTCACAAATAAAGCTAAAACCTGAGCGTTGCAATCAATCGCTTTGGGTGTAGCAACAATCCCAAAGCATCGCTCACATTAGAAACTATTGATACCTGCATAAGTAATGTCCTATTTAGAGCGCGAAAAAAGAGGAGTCGCATAAAGAAAAGACCGAAGAAGTTCTGGTCTACGGCGAATTTTACGGGTGTGGCTGGCCGTCAACCGAGATAGCGTAGAGGTTTCCTCGGCGGCGTAGTTGGCCAAAGAATTATGTTTTAAATAATTCCACAGAAATTCCGTGGGATTAAGTTCGGGTGCATAGGGTGGAAGAAAAAACAGTTTAAAATTTTTTTCTGTCTCCGCAGAGATTTCTGAAGTTGTTTTGAACGATGTGCTAAAAGACGGTCCCAAATTATAAAAAGTGGTTTTTGGAGATGTAGCCGGAGTTGCTGGAGAAAGTTAATGACCTCCGCTGAGGCAACATTTCGATCGGGATAAAGCGAAAAATAGAGTCCGACTCTTTTGCGGCGGGGCGGAATGGATAAGGCTGCAATCATGGAGACTTTTTTATGAGATCGAGTTCTTTGATAGAGAACGGGGGTATGTCCCCGTAAGGCCCAAGTACGTCGGACGAGTGGTGCCATCAAAAAGCCGCTTTCGTCGATGAAAACAAGATGAGCGTTTAAGAAACGGGCTTTTTTTTAATCTGAGGCCAAGCATAACGAACCCAGTGGCGGATCGCTTTTTCATCGCGTTCCCGAGCCCTACGTTCCGGTTTTTGGGAAGAAAAGCCCATGGTGTGAAGAATGCGCGAGATGTGATCCGAGTGATAGCGGATTCTAAATTTCTTTTGAATCAGATGAGCGACACGAGGGCAAGTCCAAAGATCGGTTTGGTATCCAGCTTTAATGGCTCCGCCGATCAAAATATTGGTCAGTGTTTTTCTTTTAGCATCGTCGAGTTTTAAAGGGCGGCCAGAAGCAAACTTGGCTTTCAATCCCTGGGAACCAAGTTTGCGAAAGCTGGCGTTCCAACGGCGTACAGAGCGCCGGTCAACACCGATTTTTCGAGCAGCCTCGACAGGAGAGTAACCTTGTTTGAGCAATTGAATCGCGTGAGTCCTACGTTCTTGAAGCTGGGCCGGACTGCCGATAGGTCGCATAGTTCACCCCCGGCCCATAGTATAGGACATTACTTATGCAGTTGTCAATAGTGCAAGTATCTTTTCTTTATACCTAAAGACCGAATCAGGACAGGAATTAAAAGATGGTTTTTTTGAATGTTGAAATTTGATCTGAGGATGGGCTTTGATGTATTCGCGGCATGCGTATGTTGGGGGCAGGGGTTGGTTTATTAGTTTAACGAAGAAAAGGCCTGAATCAAACGATTAAACCTTGAAAATAAACTAACTTCGTTCACCTGCACAACCTCAAGCAGTTAATTTCCGGAGGGTTTATTTGCTTTAACTATTTTCCCGTGAAAACCCATTGACAAATGGTTCTCTCGTCCGTATTATATCAATATATCCTGATATGGTGAAATATGATGCTGATCATTGAACGCTTTAAAGCATTGGCAGATCCTACCCGGCTGCGGATTTACGGTGTGCTCTTGAAGCATGAATTGAATGTCAATGAGCTGCTTTCCGTGTTTGGCATGGGGCAGTCGCGGATTTCACGGCACTTGAAAATTTTAACCGACTGCGGACTCATCCAGTGCCGGAAAGACGGATTGTGGTCGTTCTATTCAGCGGATACACAGCAGACCGGCACGAGCTGGTCGGATTTGATCCAGCACATGGGGTACGAACAGGAACATAAGGACTTGGAGACTGCCGCGCGTGTGTTCAATCGGCGCACCGAGGACACGGCCAAATTTTTTAATACCGTAGCCGAGGACTGGGAACGGTTGAAGCAGGACCTCCTGGACAGCGCCGACCTGGAAAAGATTTTGGACAAGCTTATCCCCAAGTGCGGGGTGGCGGTGGACTTGGGCTGCGGGACCGGGTATTTGCTGCCTTTGCTGAGCCGTAAGGCTGCCCAGGTCATTGGCGTGGACAACTCGCCGGGTATGCTCGAGGAAGCGCGCAAACGCCATCGGTTTGATGCTTCGCGGGTAAGTTTGCGGGTGGGGGAGTTGGCTCATTTGCCGCTGCGCGATGCCGAGGTGGATTGCGCGGTCATGACTCTGGTACTGCACCATATGTCCGAACCGGAAAAAGTGATCTCGGAAATCGCCAAGGTAATTAAAAATGGCAAGACGTTTGTTTTGATCGATTTGGCTAAACATCAGAACGAGGCCATGCGGACACGGTACCACGACCGGTGGTTGGGGTTTACGAAAAGTGAGATTCAGACGTGGTTGAATCGGGCGGGGTTGGCCATTGAGACTGAGGCAACGATTCCGCTGAAAAATGGACTGGAAGCGTTTGCGATTCGGGCTCGGAAAAAAAGGGGTTAGCATTTTTTGTCATTTCGAACGAAGTGAGAAATCTGATGAATGCTTTATAAATAAAAGCAAAAGAGATTTCTCGGCTTTGCCTCGAAATGACAGATAAAAAGCGCGATAAAGTAGAAAGTACATAGAAAGACCAATACATTTTGGAGGGTTGTCATGGGTGATTTTAAGGTAAAGGCTTTTGACCAGGCCGAGTGGGGACGCAAGGAGATTGAAATCGCGGAACAGGAAATGCCGGGGTTGATGGCGGTCCGCGAGAAGTACGCCAAGGAGCAGCCCTTGAAAGGGGTGCGCATCTCGGGGTCACTGCACATGACCATTCAGACGGCCGTGTTGATCGAGAGCCTGAAGAGTTTGGGCGCGGATGTGCGTTGGGCCAGCTGCAATATTTTCTCAACGCAGGACCATGCGGCAGCAGCCATTGCAGCAGCTGGGATACCGGTGTTTGCCTGGAAGGGCGAGAGCTTGGAAGAGTATTGGTGGTGCACCAAGCAGATGCTCACGTTCCCTGGGGGCAAGGGTCCCATGCAGATCGTGGATGATGGCGGCGATGCCACGTTGTTGATCCATTGGGGCTACAAGGCGGAAAACGATCCGAAATTTTTGGATCAGAAGACGGATAATAAAGAAGTTCAGATCATTTTAAACCTCTTGAAAGAAACACTAAAAACTGAGCCTGGCTTTTGGCACAATGTGGTGAAGGAATGGAGCGGCGTTTCCGAGGAAACCACCACCGGCGTTCACCGGCTGTATCAAATGTTTGAAAAGGGCGAGTTGCTCGTACCGGCCATCAATGTGAATGATTCAGTGACCAAATCCAAGTTTGACAATCTGTACGGCTGCCGCGAGTCTTTGATTGACGGCATCAAGCGGGCGACGGATGTCATGATCGCCGGCAAGGTGGCTGTGGTTTGCGGTTACGGCGATGTGGGCAAGGGCTGCGCCAAGGCGCTGAAGGGCATGGGCGCGCGCGTGATTGTCACGGAGATTGACCCCATCTGCGCGTTGCAGGCGGCCATGGAAGGGTATGAAGTAACCACGGTGGAAGACACCTTGGGGCTGGGTGATATGTATGTCACCACCACCGGCAATTGCGAAGTGATTCGGATCGAGCATATGGCGAAAATGAAAACCGAGGCCATTGTCTGCAACATTGGGCACTTTGACGATGAGATCCAGGTCGACAAGCTCAACGCTTTTCCAGGAATCAAGCGGATCAATGTCAAACCTCAGTATGATAAGTATATTTTCCCCGATGGGCATGTGATGTATTTGCTGGCCGAGGGGCGTCTCGTAAACTTGGGCTGCGCCACTGGGCATCCTTCGTTTGTGATGTCGAATTCCTTCACCAACCAGACTTTGGCCCAGATCGACCTTTGGAAGAACAAAGGAAAATATGCCGTGGGTGTGTACCGGCTTTCGAAGGAATTGGACGAAGAAGTGGCTCGCTTGCACCTGGGTAAGATCGGCGTGAAACTGACCCAATTGACCGATAAGCAGTCGAAGTATCTTGGCATACCGGTCGCTGGGCCGTACAAGGCGGAGCATTACCGCTATTAACCAGCACCCTGATGAAATGCTGAGCCGTCCGGTTTTTTTAACCGGACGGCTCAGTCTATCGCTACAAGGAGCTCCTATGAATAAAATTAGTTTTGATCAGTTGACCCTCTCGGCCCCTATTGCCAAGGCTATTAAGGAAATGGGGTTTGAAGAAGCCACCCCGATTCAGTCGCAGGCGATCCCGCTTTTACTCGCGGGCAATGACGTTATTGGCCAGGCGCAGACCGGTACCGGCAAGACGGCTGCGTTTGGAATTCCTTTGTTGGAAAAGATCAACCCGAAAGTAAATGCGCCGCAAGCGCTGGTTATGTGCCCGACACGCGAACTTGCCATACAAGTCGCCGAAGAGCTAAAAAAGCTGTCTGTTCACATGCACGGCGTGCAGATACTGCCGGTCTACGGCGGCCAGCCTATTGGACGTCAGATCTCAATGCTGCACCGCGGCGTACATATTATTATAGGCACCCCGGGCCGGTTGATGGACCATCTGGAACGCCGCACACTTTCGCTGGCCGACATCACCATGGTCGTGCTCGATGAAGCTGACGAGATGCTCGATATGGGTTTTCGCGAAGATATCGAACTTATTTTGAAGAACGTGCCGATTGAGCGGCAGACTGCGTTTTTTTCCGCGACCATGCCAAAGGCGTTTATGGACCTGACCAAGAAATTCCAGAAAAACCCCAAGCTGATCAAGATCACCCACGACAAATTGACGGCACCCAAGGTAGAGCAGATATATTTTGAAACCCCAGAGCACTCCAAGGTGGATACGCTGTGCCGCGTGATTGATATGTACGACCCGAAACTCGCCATCGTGTTTTGCAACATGAAATGCCGGGTAGACGAGGTTGCGGGTGCTTTGCAGACACGCGGATACTCGGCCGAGGCTCAGTTCGTTATAAAGGTTCTGCGCACAAAACAAATAAAAGGCAACCGGATTACGATTTATGTTTCGGACGCTAAGAATTTTGATGACCCCAAACCAGTTTCCGGTTTTGGCAAATCCAAGTCTTTTGGCGGCCGTCCGGGTGCGAAATTCGAACCCTATGTTCCTTCAGAAACACGCGGCGGGCATCAAGGCAAATTCAAAAAGAACAAAAAGAAAAAATGGTAGATTATTTTGTTACGCATATTCTTCCGCTTTTGCCCTTGGCGCCGTTCTGATAGATTTGATAAATATACACGCCCGTTGCCAATTGTTTGGTATTCCAAATAATATCCCTCCGGCCTGGTGAAATAGTGCCGGATACCTGGCTGACCAAACCGCCGCTCAGATTGAATATCCGGATTTGTATGGATATTGAAGCCTGCGGCTCGAAGTGGAAGCCCACATATTCGGAAGCGGGATTGGGAAAAACGCGTACATTGGATGCGTCCGCGACCGGTGTTAGAAGAATTGTGGGGGTGGGCGTGGAAGTGACCTCCGGTGTAAGCGGGATGGCAGATGTAGGTATAGGTGTTGGTGTGGGAGCCGTAATAGATTCAAAACGTTCCTTGGCCGGAAGGGAACCAACCAGCGGATTACAGTCAGGTCCAAAAGGCGGCCATGCCAGGCTGCCGAAAAACAGGGGTTTTTGCGATAAGTACAAAGACGGCGGCAAAACATGATCGGAAATGCCCGGGTCCCATTTGGCGGATTGCGAAGCATAATCGAAATTTCCATGCCGCAAGGCCGTGCTGTTTGATTTGGGATCCGTAGATGTGGTTGCACTTGAATATGGATACCCCCAGATATAAACATATTTATCTGTATTGCTCCGGGTCCCATTGTCTTCATAAGCCGTCCAGGTTTGGGTTGGTTGTCCCCAAATATTTCCGACAAAATTATGATAATAATTATGGCTTTCAACAGCCACGGCATTTAGAAAACTGGTCACTCCTCCGATGGCCGAATCCCTGATGGAATGATTCCTGAAAAAAGTGGAATAAGATGCGCTGCCATGCGTGTCGTCCATATAGATTTGATCAATCATGTTTCCTTCAAATAAATTCATGTGCGGATGCGAGCCGTGTCCTTCTATATCCCCGGCTAACCAAGTTGCGCCATCGGACATGTAAGATGCCGCGGAATAATTGTATCCGAAAACATTTCCCGCCGGCCCCCGCTCCGGAACCATGGCATGGCGGAGAAAATAAAAAATGTTGTTTTCCACCAGCGAATCACTGGTATGAACGGCAATCCTGATTCCATAGCCGGATCCGCCTCCGCCATAGCCAAAAGCATGATGAAAATAACTATCCCGTACTTCGCAACGAAAGCACCGGCCAAGCAGAACGTGTGCCGACCCGCATTTATAACTTTCAATATTTTTGATCCAGCAAAACGCGCTGTTAAGCAGATAAATCGTTGTTCCGCCGGATTGATTATTTGACAATTCGATGTAAAAATCTTCCAACCCGGCATATTGAACTATGCTGTTTGATCCGGCTACCTTACATATTTCGGGGCTCTGCAAAGAGGAATAAGCGTGGTATAAGGGCGGGTCAATGGTCAGGACATTTCCGATTTTTACGGTGACTTTTGTCATTTGCCCCATGGTCCTTTCCGGGCCATCATCCCCGGCATCGTTTCTGCCCAGCCAAGTTTCATTATGAGTATTAAAAACCTCGATGTTATCATTTAGCTGATCGATAACTATGTAGCTGCCGACCGGAAAAGCGGAAGCGTCAGTTACAGTTATTTGAAAATCCCCTTTTGCCAAGTTGCCGGAAATGCTTGTTTTATAATTAGAAAATGTGCCGCCGTTCCAATTGCCTATCCTGATTGAATCATTGTAAGCTTTTAAAAAAGTCTTGTTTGCACCGGCGCCTCTTAAAACTATCCCCTTGGTAATTTCCAGTCCGGAATTCAAACGGTATATGCCTTCCGGAATATAAACAACCTGTCCTACGGGGCAGGCATTGATCGCATTTTGGATGGCAGGGGCATCGTCGGCAATTCCGTCTCCGGCCGCTCCATAGTCATGCACATTTGCAAATATTACAGTGTAATGTGGAATACCGCCCGGGATGCCGGGATTCCAGGCGATGCGGCGATCCGGCGGAATAATTTCGGCAAACAAGCAATTTGAGCTTGCGGCGCTGAAAAACATACCCGTCAAAATTATGATCTTTAAAGCGGTATTGCTAAGGCCGGACATTTTCCCTCCGTTTTTATTCCCATGAAACATTCCAGACGCATGTGTGGGGAGATTCATTTGAAGTGACTACTTGGACATTTCTAATTCCCACCAGTTCAGCCGTGCCAATAATATAACCACTGATGGTTTCCTGGATTCCCTTCAACATATCAGGATAATTTTCAACAATCAGGCGGGCGTTTTTCACTCCTTTAATCATTTCAGCGCGGGGCGCACCGGTGTCATGGTATAAATGCCAGAGTTTCTCCGCTTGCGAAATCATATAATAAATATCCAAACACAGCACGAAAATCCTATAAATCCCGTTCAAATCCGTCATCGCTTGTTCCCGTCCGATTTTGCGAATATTGTATTTATCGCCCGGGAAAAGCGTTTCGGCCGCTTCCTCGATTACTTTTGCGGCTATCTCATCAGGAATCCAAGAGACGGCCATGGTATTTTGATAGATCCCTTTCTCCAGGGTTGATAGTCTGTTTAAAAAATTTTCTTCAACTGTTTTGCCGTGTTTTCGGATGATTTTTCGCAAGGAAAGAATTCCCGTGCCTTTATATTTCCCCATAGTGTTGCTCCCATTCAGCAAAGTGCATTTGTTTTTGCCCGGTTAAGCCGTGGTCGGCTCGTTTTTTCGACCTTGATGTGAGCGGAATATCCCGGGAATTTTCCATTACATTAAGCATAAATAACGCTTAGCGCCAATATTTGCTGGGCTGCATAATACAAAATATATTCGAAATAATGAATTCGGAAGGGTTTTACGAACCGATCCCAGGCCACAAACATATCGGAAATATAAAACAACAGGGCACCGGTCACAACCAAAGCGGCTTTGACTACGGAAGTATTTTTGTCCGTCAGGGAGGAGAAAGCGCTAATCACCATGAGATTGATAATGACGATGTAAACGATAACGGGAATTTTAAGTTCTTTAAGATGTTTTTTTATTTTATTGAAATAGACATAGGATGCCGAAAGCAGGATCGAACCGGGGATAATCATGAGCGTATTCTGGCGAAAAGAAGTGGAAAATGCCGCCAAGTAAAGAATATGCACAATTAAAAACAGGGCAATTCCGGACATGAGGTATTTCGGCGGCAAGGCAAGGAAAACGTCGCCGATTAACGAAAAAATCAGCGCGGAAAAGATAAGCAGGAAGTAAACCGGATTGGCGGGCGAATGAAAATACCCCAGCAAGGCCGTGGCTATGAAAAGGAGGCTGGAAAGCGATTTTAAAAATACCAGTTTTTTTTATCCGATTTATATTCGGCTAGAATTAAAAATGATAATGCAACCGGAGCGAGAATGACAGGGATGATAAACATGGAAAAGGCCCTCCTTTGGCACAACTTCCAAAAGCATTATGCCTTTTGCGAATTATTATATCAATCATAAGAATAAAAAAACGGAATTATGCTGTTGGCAAAGCAGCGATTAGTTTAAATTAAAGGCCTAGTCATAAGCTTTTTAAAACATCGGGTCCGAAGCCCAACATTTTACTCCGTGCATAGTTACAGTACGCGTACCAACTTAAACGTCCGGCATGAATTCGGGGGGACACATTGTGGAGGGCCTGACCCGATGTTTTAAAAAGCTTATGACTAGGCCCATGAATTCTTTATATTTGCTGCTTTGCCAGCAGCATAATTCCGTAAAAAAATAAGCGCCGGGTTTCGCCTCTCTTGAGCTCTGAAATCGCCGGAAAGTTTACTTGGAATAATGAATGTTTCCTTTTGACAGCGCTTCATTTTACATCAATAATATCAATATTTCCAGGTGCCTGTGCAGTATTTATGGAGTTGATCCGATGAGTAACATTAAAAAATTAAACCGCGCCGCAAAAATTATCGGGCGGCAAATTTTTCCGGCCGTTGGATTTTCTTCCTGGCTGCGTCAGACACGGAGTGCGTTGTTAAAAGAGACCGGAGTTGACGTGCCTTGCGGTGAGTGCAATGCCTGTTGCAAGTCAGCGTATTTTATTCATATCCATCCTAAAGAAACCCGGACCCTTTCCCGCATACCTAAGAAACTTTTATTCGCGGCACCCGGTTTGCCCAAAGGGCATGTGTTGTTGGGTTACTTTGAGAATGGCCGTTGCCCCATGCTGATCAATGACGCGTGTTCTATTTATGCGCATCGTTCGCTGACGTGCCGCAATTATGATTGCCGTATATTCACCGCAGCCGGAATTTCACCGGGTGAGACTGACAAGGTTCAGATTACTCAACGCATACGTCACTGGAAGTTCAGTTACCCCACCCGGCGCGACCGCGACCAGCATGCGGCAGTAAAAGCCGCCGCCAAGTTCATGCGGGAGCGTGCTGCATGTTTCCCCGCCGGGGCAATACCGGGTAACGTAACCCAGTTGGCCATTCTTGCGATCAAAGTATACAGCGTGTTTCTTAAGTACATTGACGAATCCGGAAAAATCAAACGTATATCTTCGGATAGCGAATTGGCCAAAGCAATCATGAAGGCTAACGCGAAATTCGAGGCTGGACGTCATACGCCGAATAAGTGAAACGCCGGGATGCAGCTCTGAAATGCAGCATGCTTGCCAGAAATTGTCTGCGATTTTTTTAATCGTTTGCCCGGTATTTACGATAATTGAATTGCTTCATTTTAAACATCTGCACTTTGGAGGTGGACACTATGATTGAAATCAAAGGCGGTTTTGTAATTGATGCCCTGAATTATTTGAACGAAAAAGTCGGCCAACTTAGCGAAACTTCCGGAATCCTTTTGCATCATGAGGATTATCAATCGGCGATTTTTGAAGGGATCATGGCGCTGTTCAAGATGTCAAAACCTTAGGCCATCCAAAATGCATTGCGCGCGGGGACGATTACTGCTCTTTTTTAATTTCCTTTCGGGCAAAATAGACCTTCTTTCCAGCGCGGAGCGTGCCTGGTACCTTTTTTTCGTGCCTGCACCTTTCCCACTTGCGGAGATTCATTGTATTTCTGAATATATTAGGTTATATTTCAGTAGAAATCTCATAATTTTGAATGTGTCTTTCATAGAAGGGGTTTGCATTTATTGGGGGAATTGGCTGATGAAAATCATTTTTGTGATAGTTTTTTGGGGGAAATATGATTGAAAGGTGGTTGATTATTGGCTCGCTTTTTCTCCTGGCTATTGGATGGCCATCGGTATTGCCTGCATATATCAACAACCAAACTCCGGATGTTACATTGGGAGGCTCATCTGCGGGACTTCTTTGCAGTGACGGCACACGGCTTTATGTCACGGAAACTGGAACTAACCGCATTTTGATTTATAACGCAATCCCGATCACCAGCACTGCATCGCCGGATGTGGTTTTGACAGGTTTTAATTCGCCAAGCGGGGTAAATAGTGACGGTGCGCGCCTTTATGTTTCGGATCAGCTGCTTAATCGTGTTTTGATTTACAATTCTATACCCACAAGCAACAGTGCATCACCAGATGTTGTGCTGGGAGGATTCAAATGGCCTCGCGGGGTTAATAGTGATGGCACGCGATTATTTATTTCTGATAGCGATAATTCTCGTGTGTTAATCTATAATTCCATCCCTACAAGCAATAGCGCATCGCCTAATGTAACTTTAATAAACATACAGATGCCTTGTGGCATATGCAGCGACGGCACACGGTTGTATGTTATTGAAACATTAAATAATCGTCTGTTAATCTATAATTCTATCCCTTCAAACAATAGCGCAACACCCGATGTTATATTGGCAGGTTTAAATTTTCCTTATGGAGTGTACAGTGATGGCACACGGCTATTTATCGCAGATACAGGCAATGGCCGCGTTTTAATCTACAATTCTGCGCATTCCGCTCAAGACGG
>JAGVPM010000022.1 GCA_020052235.1 Candidatus Goldiibacteriota bacterium | reverse complement strand
GAACGTTGGCTGAATAACCGGCCAATGAAATGCTTGAAGTTCTTAACTCCTGCGGAAGCTTTCCGTCAGGGTGTTGCACTTCGTGGTTGAATCTGGGACTCTTTGGTTTAATTCCGCGTACGAAACCAGCCAACCGTCTTTGTGGTCTTGAATAATTTCATCCGGGCCTCCCGAATTTTTAATCGCCACCACCGGGACTTGGCAGGCCATGGATTCGATCACCGCTTTAGCCAGCCCTTCATTATTAGAAGGAAAAATCATCAGGTCGGCTGAATTATATTTTTCCGGCAGCTTTTCATTGTCAACATACCCGCTGAAGATCACCGATTGCTCCAATTGATGATCCGCAATATACTTTCTGACTTTTTGCGCGTAATCGGGATCCTGTTCGATCCCCGCAAGTTCCAAAACCGCCTCGGGAAATTCTTTTTTTATATAGTTCAGGCACGCAACGGCTTCCAGAATGCCTTTGTTTTTTACAATCCGCGCCACGGTTAATAATCGCGGGTACCCTTTGGTTTTCTTCGCCGGTTTCTTTTTAAACCAGTCCGTCCTTATGCCCATCGGCATGCCATAAACTTTGGCTTTATCCACGCGGTAGTTTGCTTGAAGATACTCCCCCATCGCGGACGTTTGCACCATGAGCAAAGCAGCGTTCTCAATGATGCGTTTGTGGAAAAAATTGGCGAAAAAATCCAGCCTGTGCTTTTTAGGGCGCCAATGAAAATAGATTGCATACGGTATCTGTTGCCGCTTCAACCGGCGGGATAAATGATAATTAAAAAAGCCCCCGATGCTGTGAAAGACAACGTATTGTATTTGATTCTGTAAAATATAGTTTAACAGGTGAAAAGAAAACTGCCCGATTTTACCGATATACAGATTCGGTAAAGCCGCGGGAAAAAACACATATTCCGTATGGCCCCGCTTTATTGATTTCTGTTGCCGATCCGGCGTCAGGGAAGCGACGATGACTTCATGCTGTTTGCTTTTATTAAAAGCTTCCCAGGCGCAGCGCTGGCAATCCGTTTCCGGGTTATTCAAGCCGATCCATTCCTCGTCCGACTTGTAACCCGTGGTGTTCTGCGTATAATTGTGCAATTGTAGGATTTTCATTTTCCCGACCGCCGCTCGGACGCCGCGACCAACGCTAGATACCCCAGATTGAGCCGATCCCCGATTTTTTCCCAGCTGTATTTTTCCTCTGCCAGTTTCCTGCCGTTTTCGGCCAGCCGGGCCCAGATGGCCGGTTCGGTCATTAATTGAACGCAGCACCTGGCAAATGCCGGGGCATCATCGGCAATAAAAATATTTTTACCATGCTCCGCCTCGATCCCTTCACAGCCCAGGGAGGTGGCGACCACCGGACGGCCGAGCGCCATGGCTTCCAAAATTTTCAGCCGCGTCCCGCTCCCCGCCCTTAAGGGGACAATGGCAACCTGGCTTTTAGCATAATACGGAATTAAGTCTTCCACAAAACCCGTGACCTCAATGTCCCGCGCATTGGATAAGGCCCGCAGGGATTCAGGCGGCTGCCCTCCAATAATGTATAATTTCGCGCCGGGGATTTCCGCTTTAATCAGCGGGAATATTTCTTGCGCAAAGTAAAGCGCCGCCTCGCTGTTCGGCGGATAACTCATTTTACCGGTAAAGATCAGGCCCTTTTCCCGGCTTCTTCCCAGGCTTTGGAATTGTTGCACATCAACGCCATTTGGGGCGACGGCTATGTTCAGCCGGGGATTCTTTTTCAAAAGCATGCTTTTGTCGGCTTCGGAAACGGCAATGCATTGGTCAAACCGCCCGGCCATGCGCGGCTCCCAGGTCTCCATGGCCAGCCAATTGAGCAGATTCCTGACCTTCTTGAAAAATTTCCGCTCGGTTTGAAAGAACCGTTTGTATTGGACATGGCAAATATTTTGAAACGCCAAAACTTTCTTGGCCGGATACAGCTTCGGAACCGCGTTCAGGTATGAAGCCATAAACGCATGTTCAATGTGAATTAAATCGACCGGATTTCTTTTTAAAATATCCTGAATGATAAGCTGCATGGGCCGGCAAAACACAAACTTGGCATCCAGCGGCTCTCCGGTTATAAGCGCTTTGGCAACCCCCGGCAAATGCCGCCATTTCGAAAATCTCCGCGCCGTCACGGTATGGACTTCCCGGCAGTATTTTCTCATTTCAGGAACATATTTTTCTTCACCGGGATTGGCCAGGAAGGCCGTTAAATAAATATCATGGAACTTGGCCAAATATTTAATAATATTAAAAACCCTGATCCGGTCGCCGGTTACCGGGGGATAGGGAAACGCTTCGGCAATGAACAATATTTTCATACTTTAGCTCCGTTCAAGTTCCGGATATAACCGGCCAATTGTCTTGCCACGGCCGCGCGGGAATATTTAGCCCTGACGGCCGCAAGGGCTTGCCTGCTTAGGCTGCTATAGAGCTCCGGATCGTTCACGAGTTTGGCGGCTTGTTGGCTCAGGTCTTGGCTGTTGCCGGGTTCGAACAGCATGCCGTTTTTCCCGGGTGCGATGATATCCATGATTCCGCCAACCGCGGATGCCACCACCGGCAATCCCCGCGCCATGGCCTCGATCACGATCAACCCAAAAGGCTCTTCCAGGGATGGCACCAGCAGGAAGTCGGCGGAATCATAAGCCCGAACCACTTCCGCGGCAGGCAAAAAGCCTTCAAAGCTGACTCGATCCTGCAAACCCCAATCCCCCAGCATCTGCCGCAGTTGCGCCTTATACTCCGCTTCGCCCTCTCCGATGATGCGAAACGTAAAATCCGGCACTTCCCTGGAATCCCGCAAGCGCTTGAGGGATTCCAGGGCAACATGAATCCCCTTGGTCTTGGATATGCGTCCGACAAATAAAAACCGCACCGGGCGCCGGGTCAAATCAACTACAGAGCGCGCTTGCCGGGCGATCTTCGGTTCGGGAATTCCCAGTGGAGGCAGCAGGGATATGTTGCCGGAAGTGTAACCCGCCTCAACATGCGCCGCCTTGATGGACGTGCTGACGGCAAGCATATGGCTGAAATCAAACTCATGCAAACTGCGAAAACCCGTCAAGAACTGGTTAACCCCTTTTTTTATTGGGTTCGCTTCATGGACGCAGTAGCGGGCAAGTTCGCAAAAATAGTAATGGCCGATATGAAAGACCATAGGCACCCCGCATTTTTTCAGGGCTTTGAGCGGAAAAACCGATATGCCGTTCAATTGGCCGACGTATGCCAGGTCCGGCTTGATTTTTTTTATCGCGCTTTTGGCGATGAAATAATTCGCGCGGTTCAGCAGCCCGGCATAGAGTCGCCTGGCCAAACTGCGGATTTCCGTGTAATACAAAAACCGGCGGAAAACGCGTTCCTCGCGGCTGTACCCGGGTTGATCCGTTCCATAGCGGCTGGTTAATACAAAAACTTCGTGACCACTCTCCGCCAGGACCTCCGCGGCAAATTGGCATTGGTATTCATGACCGCCCTTGACATAGGGCGGATAAAGATTGCTGATGATTACGACCCGCATGGCTGCTCCAGCTCCAGGTTCTCGGCTAATGCTTTTGAAACAAAACAACAATTTCTTTTTTCTGCACTATGGACAGCCAAAAAGCGGTTGCCAAAGAGCCGGCTATAAAAATCAATTTCAGGAAGAAGTTTTGGGGGTGGAAAAGCAAAAACGCTCCAGCCCAAAAAAGGTAAACCAAAATGGGTTTTAAATACTGGCTGAAATGGATCTCCACCCCGGCTTTTTTCAAAAAATAGACAATAAACGGGTTGGTAACCGCCCGGGAAACCAGCGTGGCGAACACTGCGCCCATGATGCCGAAGCGTGGAATCAGCAGCAGGTTCCCTACCACGTTGAACACTGTGTCGACAATGTTGATTTTCATTGGTTTGTCGGATTGGCCGAACGCCACCAGGGAGGTTCCGAGGATGTCGCCGACCAAGGCAATGCTGAAACAAAGCATCAGCAAAGCAAACGCGGGGGCGCTGTCCGAGTATTTGCTGGAAAAAAGCAGCATGATGATTTCCTTCTGGTAAAGCAGCCCGACCATGGCCGCCAGCAGGGTTAAAAAGGAAATGATCCGCAGGGAGTGGCCCAGCACCTTCTCGGCTTGGGCCTTCCGCCCCTGCGCGAACAGTTCCGCGATATTCGGAAAATATACCGACTGAAAGGCCGAGTACATCCGGGCCACATTATCCGGAATGCGCGACGCAACATCGTAAGCAGCCACGCCGGCCGGGGAGAGCATAATGCCGAGCATGACCCGATCGATTTTCAAAAAAATGAAGGAAAGCACGTTGTTCACACCCAGGGGCAGGCCGAAACGGAAGAGCTCTTTGACGATTTGGGTGTCAAACGTGATCCGTTTCGGAAACGGCATGACGAAAAAAAGGAAAACCACCGAACCAAGCATGGTGAGCAGATACGCGAGGATTAAACCGGTGACCTGCATTTTCAGGGCCACAATGAAGAGGCAGACTCCGCCGAGGCGCAAAACGCCCGAAAGGATTTGGGAAACGGCAATGGCTTGGTAGCGGTGGTAGGCCTGCAGCAATTTCACGAACAATTCCTGAAAACCCGTTAAGATGATGAAGACCGACATGAAATACGTCAGCTTCACCAATGGTTCTGATTTGAAAATCAAGAAAATCAATGGCCGCAGCGGCATGATCAATAAGGCCAGCGCGGCGCTGAGAAGAAACCGGTAACAAATCGCGGTGTTGGCAATCCGGACTTTGCGGGAATCGTCCGCCGCGGCCATGATTTTAATGACCGACATGTTCTCCAACCCCAAGCTGCCCAAAACCGCCAACAGCACCACCATAACTTCCAAAAGCACGTAAACGCCATAGTCCGCCTTCGGCAGGGTGCGTATGGCGACGATCATGCTGACCAGGCCGAGCACGAGCTGCGCCAAGGTACCGAACCCGGTTGCAGCCACGCCGCCTATGAATCTTTTATGAAATGCCTTATCCATGGATCTTGACAGTCTCCCGGATGGAATTGTTGTAGCGGATGGACTCGTTCAACCCGATCATTATGGTGATGACAATGATCGAGTACCATTCCCGAAATTGGGGATTTACGATTGCCCCCGGAATCAAGCCCAACCCGCCGATGGTGAAGCTGAGGTACACTGCCCGCAAATAATTGTCTTCGATCTTTCGCCAATGCGTGAATCCCCGGAACAAAAAAAGCAGAAAGAACCAGGCAAAGGCCAAAAATCCGATGATCCCCATGTTTAAAGTAATCCAAAGATAAAAGTTATGCATATAGGAAATCGGTTTTTTCTTCCAGGCGAAAGCATTCCCCAAACCAATGCCGAACACCCAATCTTCCCGGAGCCTTTTTAAGGCGGCATAATTTTCAAGTCGCCGCCACTTCAAGGTGGCGCTTTCCTTGATTTTCTCCCCGGTGAACAAGGATGCGAAGCGGTCGGTCATTGCGGCGACGGTTTTCGCGGGTTTTCCGCCCAGGCCCATGATCGCAGCATAGGACAGTCCGCCCAGCAGCAACATGACCGCCACCCAAGCCGCGATTTTTTTCTGCGCCTTCCCCGGAACCAAAAAAGCGAACAGGCCCAGGGAAAGAATCTGGATGACCCATGTGCTGCGGTTGTAGGTCAGCAGATTAGCGACGCCGAAAAGCAGCAGGAGGTAAAAATATGCCGATTTCAAGAAATGCTTCTTCAGTGTGATCATGAGGCAAAACGTCGTCACGAGCATAACTTGGATCAGCGTCTGCCCCGGGGGGAGAATGCGGGTGGCTTCATATTTCGTTTCAAACGTTTTGGCGGTTTCGATCCGGCCGGGCATGATTTGCACATTGCTGCCCAAAGCGGCCTGCAGCAGCATGGCCAGGGAGACGACGACCGAAATGGCCAGCAACCCGTTAATCAGAAACTTTATTTTCTCTTTGGTGTGGATAAAATGCGTCACAATGAAAAACATGAGATAGTAGGAAAAAATCCGCAGCATCCGCATCACTATCTTGTAATCCACTTTTGTGATGAAAAGTCCGTATAAGGCCGCCAGGAGCACCGCCAGGAAAAAAATCAGGACAGCCTGGTTCATGGGGGTACGGATGATTTTAAACGCAGGGTTGACTGCCCGATTGAACGGAATGAGGAAGAGCAGCCCCAGCAGGATGACATCCGTCCCGTGAAAACTGCCGATGCCCAGCGGCAAAACGGGGATGGCCGATTCATAGACAACGCTGGCATCCACCAGCACTATGAGCAGCAGGCCGATTTCAGGGCGCCGCAAAACCCCTAAAAAAAGCAGCAATCCTAAAATGGCGGCGAAAACGATCAACGGCTTGCCCAGCGCCAGCGCAACGCCGAAGAACAGCCCGGTCAGCAGGCCGGCGGCGAGGTGCAGCGGGGTAAAGCTTTGCCCAATCGGACGTTCCAGCGGGGTGGCCGCGGTATGTTCCCGTGAAAATCTCAAAAAATGAAACAACGAACCCTCTTAAAACCCAAGATGCCGCCGGGTGAAAACCCGCCGGGCGCTAAAGCCATTTGATGAACAATTTCGGAATGACAAACGTACGGTTGTTAAGAATGACGCCGATAAGGTTGATTTTTTTGCTCTGAAGTGAAGCCAGGATTGCGGCGACCGCCTGCTTGCGTTCCTGGCCTTCGTTGATGATATAAACCACCGCGTCGGCCAGAGTGGAAAGAATCATGCCGTCGTTGTTTTTTTTCAGGCTCGAGGAATTCAGCAAGATCACGTCAAACTGGGTCTTGCACTCGGCCATGAAGCGCTTCATCTTCTCGGAATGATAGATGGCCGACGGGTTGTGTTTGGAAACGGCGGCCGGCAAAACGGAAAGATTCTCAGTAAGCTTATGGAAGGCCGGTTTCTGGTATTGGTCCCCCAAAAAGTCGTCCATGTGAAACTCGGGCTCGGTCCCGAACAGTTTCTGCAGGGAGGGATTCCGCAAGTTGGCGTCCAAAATCAAGACGCGGGTTTTCCCCGCAGCCGCCATGGCCGCCCCGAGGGCGGCGACAATGGGCGTGACATCGGTGTTGGGAAGCGCTGAGGCGACATGCACGACTTTGAGTTGTTTCTCCTGTATGGCCAAATGGATTTCCGCCGCCAAATTTTCATAGGCGAAGTGGGCTTTTTTGGGCGTCAGCAGGGCGCTCGTTTCGCGGTGGTAGCGGTATTTCCGCGTCCGGGTCTTGGGAATAGAGCCCAGCAGGGGCAAGTTGAAATAAGCCTTAATGTCATCCGGACCACGCACGGTGTCGTCGAACCGCTCGAAAACGAACACCAACACAAACCCCAGGCCCAGGCCGCCCACAGCCGCCAGGGCCATCAGGATAACTTTGGGCAACCCCTTGGGTTTGACCGGCGGCAGGGCCGCTTCGACAATTTTCACATTCGAAAAGCCGAGGTTTTCCACATTGAACAGGCTGGGGTTGTCGAGTCTCTTTTCCATCCGGTTGATCATGGTGCGCAATTCAACAACATTGGGGTGCTGGGCTCCCAACGTGACATTCAGCTCAGCCAAGCGCCTCTTCAGGCTGAAAAGCACATACGCATGGCTGATCATGTTTGCGAGCCGGGCGGATTCAACGGGGTCGTAATCCAGGACAAACACCGAACAAAGGTCCGTATTGGTGATGGGTTTGACCTTCAGATTGTCCAAAAGCTGAGCCACCCCTTGCTGCAGGAGGACCTCGGGATTGACCCGGCCGGCATTGGGACCTTCCAGCAACCGGTTGATCTTTTCCTGCGTGTCAATGAACCACTTAAAAACAGGGCGGGACAATTTCGAACAATAGTCCAGGGAGTAGTATTTGGGTCGGCGGTGGTAGTTCAGCTCTTCCACCACCCTTTTTAAAATCGGGTAAGTGGTCATCACCTCGCACTCGGTGTCCGCCAGGCTGGAATCCGCCGACGCCACCCTGACTGAACCGTCATTCGCAGTCAGCATCAGTTTTACCTGGCTCTGATACTCCGGTATCTTGAATTGCAAGCCGAGAAACGTGAAAAGAATCGCGCTTAAAAACGTGACGATGACCGTCCATTTTCTTTTAAGCAATATGCGCAGGTAATCCCGGAATGAAGGTTTGGTCATTGGATTGAATGCTTCCTTTTCATTTTTCTGCGTTTGGCCGGCGGTCCCAACGGACCCCCTAACCCGCCCCGCGTGGCGCTCTGGGCCTTTATTTGGCTCCAGCTTGGGAAAAAACCGCCCAGAAAGTCTTAAGGAGTATCTTAAAATCTAGTTTGATGGACCAATTATCAATGTAGGCGAGGTCAAGCCGGGTCCACTCGTCGAAATCCTTGATTTGGTTCCTGCCGTTAACCTGCCAGAGGCAGGTCAAACCCGACCGCATGCTGAGCTTGCGGCGCTGCCAGGCATGGTATTTCTCCACTTCCTCGGGCAAGGGCGGCCGCGGTCCAACCAAACTCATATCGCCGTGCAACACGTTCCACAATTGGGGCAATTCATCCAGGCTGAACTTCCGCAGCCAGCGCCCCATAGGGGTGATTCGCGGATCCTTTTCCATTTTAAAGGCCGGCCCCTCCATCTCGTTAAACGCCCTTAAGCCCTCCAGCTGCTGTTCGGCGTCGGCCGACATCGTCCGGAATTTGTATAAAACAAAATTGCGCCCATTGAGGGTGCAGCGGCGCTGCCGGAAAAATACGGGGCCGGGAGAAGACAGACGGACCGCGAGCACCAGGGCCAAAAATACCGGAGCCAAGGCCAGCAATGCCAGCGAGGAAAGCAGGATGTCCAGGACACGCTTGGCAAAAAGTTGCCCGGCCGCAATGGGCGTAGTTTTAAACGTGATCATGGGAAAATCAAAAATCGTCTCCGAATGAGAACAGGCCCGGTCAAGGTTGAAAAAATACGCGGAGACGCTGGTGGTGATTCCGTGGGTCTCGCACAACTTGATCAGCGGTTCAATTTCGTTCAGGCAGTGCTTCGGCACCAGAAAAAAAATATAGTCCAACGGCAAGGTTTGCATGAGCGCCGGGATGGCGTTGAAGTCGCCGTACACCGGCAACCCCATGAACAGGTGGTGTTGGGACGGGCTTTTATGGTCGATCACGCCCAGCACCTTCAAGCCGATTTCAGGATGTTCCTGGTTCCTCTCTAAAAAAGCGCGCGTCTTATCCGTGGTCCCCACCACCAGCGCGTTTCTAAAATTTTTCCCGTGCAGCCTGGCCAGTTTGAGCAAAAAATGCATGAGAATTTTTTGCAGGCAGAGCGCAAAAACAGTTAAAGAAAAATAAAAAACCACGAACAAGCGCCCAAGAAAAAAAGATTTAAAAAGATAATTCAAGCTTGCAAAAATCAAAAAACCAACGATCCCGGCCTTGCAAACGATCCAAACAATTTCACGCTTTTTTTCAAACGCATGGATTCGTACATCCCAAACGCCTGCAGCAAGCTTCCCCACAAAAGCCAAAAAAACGGAATTATCCAGATGTAATGCAAATTTAATAAATATTCAATCCCAAGGGAATATCGCCACTGATAGGCAATATAAAACGTCAAGGTGACAACCGCCAGGTCCGCTGCCCGCGTAACTTGTGCCCAAAACAAAGCCTTTTCTTTCAACATGCTTGCTCCTTGCTTGCAACCGTCCGATACCCATAAGCGAAAACGTTTCGGGTGAATTCCCCATGACGAAGAAAAGTAGAAGGATTTAAATACGGCTAATAATGACCGGCTTCGTTTTTGGTCAAATCGTAGATATAACTAAACCCAAAGCTTCTCGAGATTGGAATCAGCCGGTCAATGTACTGATGCACAAAAAGATCGGCCGAGGCAATGGCGCTCCGCGGCACATAAAGAGTATCAAAAGGCAGCAAGGCAAAATCGTTGGCAGGATCCTGCAGATCGATGCAATACGTCATCGGTTTTCCATCTTCGCCTTGGCGGATCAGCATGACCGTGCTGATCTCCCCCGTTTCCAGGAATCCCCCGGATTGAAACAGCGCCTGCAGGGCTGTGGTTTTTTCTAAATGTGGGAAAAGTCCGGGCTGGCGGACTTCACCGCCGACAAAAATTCTGTCCTGCACAGTCCGGCGGACAATGACGGTTGCCTGAAACTGCTTCGTAAATTTACGGTATTGTTCGGAAATGGATCGCGACAATTCCCCCGGGGTAAGGCCGGCGGCTTGAACATCCTCAATCAATTGCAGCGAAATCTTGCCATCCGGCCGTATGACCTGTTCTTCATTCAAATCTTTCTGGTAATAAAACTTAATGGACAGCTCATCCCCAACCCGCAAACGATAGTCCGAAGGGGGATTCTTTTTAGTTGCCACGGACAGCGGGGTAAGGTTGGCTGGTTTGAGCATGGGACCGGCACATCCGATCAAAGGGAAGCAAAGTGCCATAAAAAAATCAACTTGGAATAATAGCCCTGCATTTTTGTTTTATCCTCAAAAAGAAATTTTGGCAAATATCGCGATTTAAATTGAGAGGCAGTATATCATTTAATGTTCTAAAAAAAATGTGTTTTTTTACATTTTTTATTCCGCCGCCCCTCGATTCCGGGCAGCCTTGATGGTCACAGACATGCAAATATCGGGCGCAATAAATTGCGCCCCTACGTTTGATTTTCCGTAATTACCAAGCGCGAAAAATCCGCCAACGTCCAGAGCAGGCGGGCCAAATACAGCAATAAATTCAACCGATTGGTTTTCACGGCTTCATCTTTATCCATGACCATGACATCCTCAAAAAACCGGTTGATCAGGGGAAGCAACACTGTCAATTTTTGAAATACACCGGCAAAATCACCAGCCTTAAGCAAGACGTCCAAGTCCTGCTTGGCTTGTTGCGCACCGGCGAACAATTCCTTTTCTACGGCCACTTGAAGTAATTCCGGTTTTACTGCCGGAAACGCCGTTTCCGGGGGCCAAATCCGTGGTGTATCCTTGGGCAAAATATTCACCACACGAGAAAACGTAATAATTTGCGCACTAAAACCGGCTTGCTGACGCAAGATACGGATGGTTTCAGCTTTCTTTAAGACCGCGGTCAAATCATCGGTCCAGACTCCCAATAATGCCTGAATCTCATCGGGCGTGCATTTCCGGTTGGCCAGGTCTGTCTCCATGCGGCCTAAGATAAACTCCTGCACAGGTTTGACAATTTCCGGCGCCCGGTCTTTGAACTGAGCGAACCCTTTGACGGCTTGCAAAATCATCTCCGCAATGGAGATCCGGTAACCGGCCTCCAACATAATGGCCACAATACCCTGGGCCGCGCGGCGCAGAGCGTATGGGTCCTTGGCGCCGGTTGGGATCATGCCCGCGCCCCAGCAGCCGACCAAGTTGTCCAACTTATCCGCCAAGGCCAACATACGCCCGGTGGGTGTTTGAGGACAGGTATCGCCAGCTCCGCGTGGTTGGTACTGCTCGCGAATGGCTTGCGCCACAGCTTCGGGCGCGCCCTGAGCTGTCGCATAAAACGTACCCATGATGCCTTGCAAGGAGGTAAATTCTTTTTCCTGCACCATGTTGGTGATCAAATCAGCCTTGGCCAAATGCGCCGCAGCTTTGGCCGAACCCGCAGACGCTGGTTCCAGCTTGATTGCCAGCCACTCGCTTAAAATTTCCAAGCGCTTGGTTTTGTCCAACAAACTTCCCAGACCCTTGATCCACAGCACGCGCTCCAATTCAGGCACGAGGGTTGCCAAAGGTTTTTTCATGTCTTCACGGAAGAAAAATTCCGCATCTTTTAGCCTGGCTTCCAAGACTCGTTCACAACCCGGCCGGATATTCTCCGGATTGGCCAACGGATTGTCGTAAACGGCCAGGAAAAAAGGCAGCAATTTACCCTGCGCATCTTCCACGGCAAAATAACGCTGATGCTCGCGCATGGCCGTGACAATGATCTCGCGCGCAATACTCAAATACACAGGCTTGAATCCGCCCTTGACCACGCCCGGCTTTTCGGCCATCATGCAGACCATGTCCAACAATTCTTCGTCTTCCACTATCCGGCCGCCGCACTCGGCAGCGCGGGCAATGAGCATTTTTTTCATTTCCTCGCGGCGCTTGGCCACGGAAAGAATGACCCAGCCTTGTTCCAGCACCGCCTCGTACTCGGCGGTGGATTTTAATTCAGCTTGTTTGTCAACATGCAGGGGATGAAAACGCGTTGTGCGCCCGGAGGTTACATCGGCAAAGGCCACGGGCAAAACCTCGCTGCCCAGCAGAGCCACAATCCAGCGCACCGGGCGGGCAAACCGCACTTGGGTCGGCTCCCAGCGCATGGACTTGGGAAACGACAGCACTTTGATCAAAGCCAAAAAAATATCCGGCAACAAATCCTGCGCTGGTTTTCCGGTTTCGCGCACTTGCGCCCACAAACGTCCGTCGCGCACCTGGATTTGGTCGGGGCTCAAACACGTTTTGCGCAGAAAACCCTCGCCTGCCGGGGTCAGCGATCCGTCGGCTTTGTACGCCACGGCCGAGGTCGGACCCTGGAGCTCTTTGTCCAAATCCGGCTGCGCCGTATTCAACCCGCGAACCCGCAAAACCAAACGCCGCGGCGTGGCTTCGCACTCCAGGGAGTCATACACCAACCGCGATTCTTTGAGTTTGGTTTCAGCTGCGGCCCGCAATTGGCGCATGGCCGGCGCAATATAATCCACGGGGAGTTCTTCACACCCGATTTCCAATAACGCGTCTTGTTTGCTCATAAAATCCTCTTCATGAAAAATTTAATTTTTTATGTTTGTCATTTCGAGGCGAAGCCGAGAAATCTTTATTGCTTCTATTTATAAAAATTTTATTAGATTTCTCTCTTCGTTCGAAATGACAAAAAAATGTAAAACCTTCAAAAAACCACCTTTTGACACAATCCCCTCAAGGGAGGGGAATTTTAATTTATTCTTTCAACAACGGGTGCCCCAGCTCTTCCCTATGCTTTATATACCCTTGCGCCACGCCCTTGGCCAAATTGCGCAACCGCGTGATGTAACCCACGCGTTCCGTCACCGAAATCGCGCCGCGGGCATCGAGCAAATTAAACAAGTGCGACGACTTCACCAAGTAATCATACGCCGGGAGCACCAGGTTCAAACCCAGCAAGCGCTGCGTTTCCTTCTCGCTGGCCGTGAAAGCGTCAAACAGTGTCTGCGGATCAGACGCTTCAAAATTATACGTGGACCACTGCACCTCGTTGGCGTGGAACAAGTCGCCGTACTTGACGCCGTGTCCCCATTCAATCTCAAAAAGCGACTCCACATTCTGCAAAAACATGGCAATGCGCTCCAGGCCGTACGTGATTTCCCCGGCAATGGGATTAAGTTCAATGCCGCCCATTTGCTGGAAGTAGGTGAATTGCGTAATCTCCAAACCATCCAGCCACACCTGCCAACCCAATCCGGCCGCGCCCAGGGTGGGCGATTCCCAATCATCCTCGGTAAAGCGGATGTCGTGCTGATCCGTGCGCAATCCGATTTCCGCCAAACTTTGGCGGTACAATTCCTGAATGTTGGCCGGTGAGGGTTTTAAAATAACTTGGAATTGATAATAGTGCTGCCCGCGGTTGGGGTTCTCGCCATAACGCCCGTCTTTCGGACGGCGGCAAGGTTCCACATTAGCCGAAGCCCAAGGCTCAGGCCCCAAAACGCGTAAAAAAGTCGCGGGGTTAAAGGTGGACGCGCCTTTTTCCAAATCATAGGGTTGGACCACCAGACACCCGTGGCGGGCCCAAAAAGTCTGTAATGTGATAATAATTTCCTGAAAGTTCATGGTTTCTCCTACTGTCAATAAACAGAATCAATGGTGCCATAAAGCGCAGATTATAACGGGTCTTACGGATTTATGAAACTAGAAAATCGCACTATTCACCGCAGAGGCGCAGAGGGCGCAGAGAAAATCAATCAGCATTTTTTTCCTCTGTGCCCTCTGCGCCTCTGCGGTGAACAGGCCTATTTCAAATCACATACCGCGCGTTGGAAACTGTCGCTTTTCAATGGACGCCCGAGGTGATTGCGGATGATGCTGTCCAAGAGGGTTTGAATCTGCGTTTGGGCATCCTCGCCCAGACGCAAACTCGGCAGCAGCGTGGGATGACTGGCAATCAGTTTATTTAACATTTTACGGGTCCCGGCCGAGAGGACAATGCCCCCATGCGGCCTGCATGCCCGGCAGGTTATGCCGTCAGTTTCCGGATGATAGGACATATGCTCCGTGTCGTTGCCGCATTGCTGGCAAACCTCCACTTGGGGCCGATAACCCATGCGGTCCAGGAACATCCATTCAAACCAAGTGCCAACCATATTCGGATCCGTCCCCGCGTCCCAGAGGCTCAAACTCGTCTCGGCCAATTCGAAAATTTCCGGCAAAGGCTGGTGATCGTGGGTTAGGGAAAACAATAATTCCGCCATGCGGGCCGCCCGGCCAAGCGCGGGTAAATTTTCCTTGAGATGCGGGTAAGATTGTAAAAGTTGCCCTTGGGTAATGCGGAAGAGGTCCTGATTTTCCCGCCCGGCCAGTTGCAGTTCGGCGCGCGATAGCCAACCCAAACAACCGTTTAAACGGCTGGCCGTGCGCCGTACTCCTTTGGCCACGCCCTTGACTTTCCCCAGGGTTTGGGTAAACAGCACGATCACGCGGTCGGCTTCTGAAAAATCATAGGCGCGCAGCACCAACGCCGGGGTTCGCAGGGTGGGCATGACTACCTCTTAAAAAAAGAACCACGCCCTCCGGTCGGAGAACGTGGTCCTGTCATTTTCGCAAGCTGGTAAAGAATTAGCGGGGGATGTAACCCGTGATCCCGATACCGATGATCGCCAACAAAACCACGATGACGAACACAATGGCAATGGAGATCAAAACCGCAATCACAGCCTTGGCCGTCGTCAGCTTATGCACTTCGCGCATACCGAACACGGTCAACACCAGGCCGTACAGCGAACCGATGATGGAAACAATCGGAATCCAGCCAATGACGTTAACTACGTTCGCGTAGGAGGCAACGCGGAGGGTCGCTTCATACGTGCCGGTTCCGCCGACCATTTTCGCGCAAACCAGCAACAACAAGGCTGCCAAGAAAACGCTGATGGCCACGGCAATCGGAGCAAAAATAATTGCCAGGAAACCGACTCCCAAGGTAATGATCGTTAAACCAACTCCCATGATAACCGATGTGATCAGAGCAAAAATCAACGGTTCCTTATAACCACCTGTGGTTGGCATGGTCTTGAAGAAGTCCACCGGCTTCATAATGATGTTTTTGCCCGTCTCAAAATACTGCTTTAACATTCCGCCCATTCTTTCACCCCCTTTTCTTGGAATCGTTAATAATACTTAATAATCTAGCATGCTTTTAAACGAAGTCAAGCTAAATTTAGCAGAGAAAAAATCACAGGGCCTATTCACCGCAGAGACGCAGAGAACACAGAGGAATAAAACGTCAATTGATTTACTCTGCGACCTCTGCGCCTCTGCGGTGGATCTGGTTATTCTTCTGCCACAACCTGCAAATGCAATTCTTCCAACTGCTCGGCGGTGAAACAACCGGGCGCGCCGGTCAAAGGATCTTGTGCGCGCTGTGTTTTCGGGAACGCAATCACGTCGCGGATCGTCACTTCATTGGCCAAAATCATCACCAGGCGGTCCAAGCCGGGGGCAATGCCGGCGTGCGGCGGCGCTCCGTAGGTGAACGCTTCGAGCAGGAAGCCAAACTTTTCTGTCGCTTCCTCATCCGTGATGCCGATCATTTTGAAAATTTTCGCCTGCAGCTCCGACTGGTGAATACGCACGCTGCCGGACGCGATCTCGTTGCCGTTTAAGACCAAGTCGTAACTCTGCGAGCGCACGCGGCCCGGTTCCGAGTCCAGCATGGGAATGTCGTCCGGATGCGGCGCGGTGAAGGGATGGTGTTCCGAGTCCCAACGTTTTTTGTCCGCATCATACTTGAACATGGGAAAATCCACGATCCAGGAAAAATGCAGCTGGTCTTTGGGGATCAATTGCAGTTTCTCGCCCAATTGCAAACGCAACCGGCCCAGCACGTCGTTGGTGACCGAGGGACGGTCGGCAATAAAAATCAGCAAGTCGCCGGTTACACCGTTTAAGCGTTTCTGAATCTGAGCCAACAACTCCGGGGTAAAATATTTCGTCAGGTTGGATTCCAGTCCGGCGTCGGTGACTTTGAACCACGCCATGCCCTTGGCGCCTAATTTTTGCGCGGCGGCAATGAGGTTGTCGATTTCCATGCGCGAGAACGCGGCGCCGCCGGGCACGCGGATGGCTTTCACCAAACCGCCTGATTTCACCACTTCCGCAAACACCTTAAACTCGGCCTGTCCGGCCAAATCCGTGACATTGACCAGCTCCAGTCCAAAACGCAGATCCGGTTTGTCCGAGCCGTATTTCTCCATGGCCTCGGCGTGCGTCAAGCGTGGCAAAGGCAACGAAAGCTCCGTGCCCCTCGCAACTTTGACAATGGCCGCCATCATATTTTCGGTGAGCTTCAACACATCGTCTTGATCCACAAACGCCATTTCCAAATCAATCTGGGTGAACTCCGGCTGCCGGTCCGCGCGCAAATCCTCGTCGCGAAAACAACGCGCGATCTGATAATAACGATCGCACCCGGCGACCATCAAAAGCTGCTTCAGCATCTGCGGCGACTGGGGAAGCGCAAAGCAGTGGCCCGCATAAATACGCGACGGAACCACATAATCACGCGCCCCTTCGGGCGTGCTCTTGAGCAGAATCGGCGTCTCGATTTCCAAGAACCCTTGGGCATCCAAAAAATCGCGGGCTGCCTTGGCCACGCGGTGGCGCAAACGCAAGTTGTTCTGCATGCGCAAACGGCGCAAATCCAGGTAACGGTAACGCAAGCGGATGTCTTCAGACACTTCAATTTCATCGTCCAATTCAAACGGAGGTGTCAAGGATGTGTTCATCAACTGAATTTCCGAGACCTGAACCTCGATCTCCCCCGTGGGTATCTTGGGATTCACTACTTCAGGTGCGCGTGAAATGACGGTACCGCGCGCCATGATGACGAATTCTTTGCGCAGGCCTGCCGCTTCGGCATGTTCCTTGGCATTGATTTTCGGATCAAACACAATCTGCGTGATGCCTTCGCGATCGCGCAAATCAATGAACACCAGCCCGCCGTGATCACGGTTGGAATTCACCCAGCCCGCCAGCACTACTTCGCGCCCCACATCTTTCGCGCGCAATTCCCCACACCGGTGGGTCCGTTTAAACCGCATGCCGAATTCCATAGTTCATTCTCCTAAATAATCAATATCCCGCGCTGACCGCGAATTTAAGTTAAATTAGCAGGGGCACGGAAAACCTCCGTGCCCCTGCATACCCAAAACGCTTTAAACTATAGGCGAATCAAGAGATTTTGACAAGCCCAAAAAAGACCGATTATTTTTTAAAACTTATTCCCCGAAAAACGGTCTTAATAATTACGCTTGAAAATTCCAGCGAAAAAGATACAATCCAGGAGGTTGATTATGTCCGAAGATCGGGGTATTTCCATGTCAGAATTTAAAATGGTAGTCGAAAGTTTCCATTCAGATTTGAAAAAAATATCCGAAGTCGTGCAACACATTCACAGTCAGGTGCAAAACGGATTCCAGGGCGTAAATGAACAATTAGCCTCGGTCAAAGAGCAAATTGCCGTCCTACACGTAGGCCAAACCGAGATCAAACATGCCTTGAAACGCAAAGTGGACCAAGACGATTTCGATAAGCTTGAAACCCGTGTAACTACGCTGGAAAATAAAGTTGCGTAATTTTGAATTATATCTCACTTACCGCAAAAACATTAAATGGAGGAATCATGAAAAAATCAATGCGGATCGTATTTTGCTGTTTGGCGGTTCTGAGTTTGAGTATGGCAGTATTCGCTGAGGTCATTGAGCGCAGCGGAGCGGGTGGCGATGAAACCATTGATTGCCGGGGGCGGGCGTTCAAACTCGACGGCGCCAGCAACCACTTTGTGCTGTTGGGCGAATGCCCGGAGCTATCAATCGAGGGCGCGGGCAATGTCGTAGACGTTGAACGCGTGGGCACAATCCGTATCAACGGAGCGGGCAATAAAATATTTTGGGGAGAAGCGTTGGTTGGCCGCATACCCGATAATTTCAACGAAGGTGCGGGCAATGAAATAGTCCAGAAACGTATGAAACCCAATCACGCCGCAAGACATGAAAAGCACTCTGAACGCCACCGGGAAGACGCTGGCGACAATGGAAGAACAGACGAGGATACCCCTGACGCCGTTGCCGTTGACAGTGACCAAACGGCGGTTAAAGTTGAAGGCGGAGCCGTTGCCGTTGAGACTGGGCAAGGGTCGGTTAAAGTTAAAAGCGGACCCAGGGGCAGCTCGGTTAAAGTGGAAGGCAGTCAAGGATCGGTTAAAGTTAAGGGTGGACCCAGAGGTGGGGCCGTTAAAGTCGAAAGTGCCCAAGGGTCGGTTAAAGTTAAGGGCGGACCCAATGGCGGAGCTGTTAAAGTTGAGAGTGCCCAAGGATCGGTTAAAGTTGACGTCGGCGGCCATGACCCTGAGTGAACTAAGGTTGAGGATACGGACGAGACTGAGTCAGCAAACCATTGATATTACTGGGTGGATGGCCTCCCCCAAGAGAGATTAAAAATAGTTGTTCTTAATTCAGTGGCCTATGCAGGGGTGATTCACGAATCGCCCCTGCATTTTTTATTCACCTTCACCATGCACCGCGCAGCGTGGGTTACTCCCCCATCACTTTAATCACCAGCCGCTTGTTCCTCTGCCCGTCGAATTCCGCGTAGAACACCTGCTGCCAAGGCCCCAGATCTAACGCGCCTTTCGTAATCGGCAGAATAACTTCATGATGCACCAACAAATTTTTTAAGTGCGAGTCCCCGTTGGTTTCCCCGGTGCGATGATGACGATAGCCGTCTTTATACGGCGCCAAGTGTTCCAGCCATTCGTCAATATCCTGCAACAACCCGGATTCCGCGTCGTTGACAAACACCCCAGCCGTGATGTGCATGGCCGAGACCAGCACCATGCCCTCGGTCGCGCCCGAGGCTTGCACGGCCTTCTCAACCTCAGACGTGATGTTGATATACTCCCGATGCTTCTTTGTGTTAAAGGTAAGATACTGCGTGTGAAATTTCATGTTTCGCCACCTTAGGCCAAAATTTTTACACCGCAGAGACGCAGAGAGCGCAGAGAAAATTCCATAAAAAAACGTCTCCGCGTACTCTGCGCCTCTGCGGTGACAATGTGCCGCTCTTTCTTAGGGTTTTTTAACTTTCAATCATTTTCCGAAACTCATCCTCTTCCAATACCTTCACACCCAGCTTGCGGGCCTTGTCCAGTTTGGAACCCGCATCATTCCCGGCCACCACGTAATCGGTTTTGGCCGAGACCGAACCTGACGCACGTCCGCCCAAAGCCTTCACCCGGGCTTCGGCTTGGCCGCGCGTAAAATTCACCATCTCACCGGTGAACACAAACGTCTTGCCCGTCAACGCGCCCTCGCTGCGCACTTCCTCGGGCAACCGTTGCAGATTCACCCCCGCGCGTTTTATTTTTTTCAGCACAGCCTTGGTTTCCGGCAAGGCAAAAAAATCATGCAAACTCTGCGCCACCACGGGACCCACTTCATGAATCTGCGTTAAGTCCTCCACTGGTGCTTTGGACAAAGCCTCGAGATTCTCAAACTGCGAGGCCAGCACTTCCCCGGTATGTTCCCCCACTTGCGGGATGCCCAAGGCATGGATCAAACGCCCCAAAGTCCGGTGCTTGGATTGCTCAAGAGCAGCCAATAAATTTTCCGCAGATTTCTCCGCCATGCGTTCCATGGGGATCAATTGCCCGGCAGTCAAGGTGTACAGATCGCCGTAATCTTTTACCATGTCTTTGTCCACCAACTGTTCCACCAGCGCGTCCCCCAAGCCCTCGATATCCATGCCGCCCCGGGAAGCATAATGCAGCAGCCGTCCTTTGAGCTGGGCCGGACATGCGGAATTGATGCAGCGCAGCGCCACCTCGCCTTCCGTCTTCACGACCTCGCTGCCGCACACCGTACATTGCGACGGCATTTCAAATTTCTTTTCCGCACCCGTGCGCGCTTCCGGGACGGATCCCACCACGTAGGGAATGACTTCACCGGCTTTTTCAATAATCACCGTATCGCCTTCGCGGATGTCCTTGCGTTCCATATCTTCAACATTATGCAAAGTCGCGCGGGCAATGGTGGACCCGGCCAGATACACTGGTTCCAAATTGGCCACAGGGGTCAGCACGCCCGTACGCCCAACTTGGACTGAAATGTTCAGCAAACGCGTACGCGCCTGGGCTGCGGAATATTTAAACGCAATGGCCCAGCGCGGACTTTTGGACGTCAGCCCCAAGCGGCGCTGCTGGTCAAAATCATTTACTTTAATGACCAGCCCGTCAATCTCATACGGCAGGCCGTGCCGTTTATCTTCCCACTCTTGGGAAAACTGCATGATCTCATCCACATTGCGGCAAAATTTCCGGTCCGGATTAACTGGCAAGCCCCAGTCATCCAAGGCTTCCAACATTTGTTTTTGAGTTTTTAAGGGCTCGGAATTTTTGGCATCCAGGCCATAGAAAAAAGCCGCCAAGGGACGCTGACGGGTTTGGCGCGAATCCAAAAGTTTAAGAGACCCGGCAGCGGCATTGCGGGGATTGGCAAACGGCTTTTCCTCCGCCGCCAGCTTTTGCTCATTCAATGCCAGGAATGCGGCCTTGGGGAAAAAAACCTCGCCGCGAATCGTCACCGCGCCGACCGGCGCAGGGGTATTCAATTCCCAGGGAAGGCTGCGCAGGGTTTTAAGGTTTTCCGTGATGTCATCCCCGGTGACGCCATCGCCGCGCGTGGCGCCTTGAAACAGTTTGCGTTTCGCATACGTTAAGGAAACCGCCACCCCGTCGATTTTCAGCTCGGCCATGAAGGTGACCGGTTCATCCGGCAGGCCTTTTTGCACACGGGCAACCCATTCGGTAATGTCTTCCGCAGAATACGTGTTATCCAGGGAAAGCATGGGTTCCGCATGCTTGACACTGGCAAATTCCGACAAGGGCGCGCCTCCCACGCGCTGCGTGGGGGAATCCGGTTCAATCAGATCAGGATGCGCGGATTCAAGTTCCACCAAACGGCGGTAAAGCCGGTCATACTCCATGTCGGAAATTTCAGGCCGGGCCTGAATATAATAAAGCCGGTTGTGTTGCTCCAGCTCCCGGCGCAACTTTTCAATTTCTTTTTTTACGTTTGCCTTGTTTCCAGCCATAACCCCGCCTATTCCTTTTCAACCACAATAATTCCCGTAACATCCCGGATTTCCCGGCTGGGTTTGTGCCCCTTCCCGGGATTCACCACACCGACATACGGATGCTGAAGCTTCAACCAGTGTTTGGATTTGGCAATAACCCCTGCCCGGTCCAGGCAAAAATAAGCATCGTTTTGCACACCTGCTTCACCCAAAGGACTGTTAATTTTTTTTATGTTTAGATCCGTCTCCTGGTATAAAGCCTTATAAAAGGCATATACTTTATCAAATTCGTCCGCAGTAGTATAAAAAAAATGTTTCCCCATTTTCTTTTGCAATACCGGACTTGAATGCGCCTTTACCGCCTGATATTTTTTCGCTTCAGTCAAATCCGGTTTCGCGCCCGGATATACTTTCATTTCCGCCGCCTGTGCCCCCGGTACCATAATCAAGAGCAGCAACAACCATCCCAGCATTTTTTTCATTTCAATCCTCCACCGGCATTATTCCCTCCCGCATGCACGGGCCCGGTTGCTTCCATGAGTTTAAATTCCGGGCGATATTCAAAATGCATGGTATCAAAGTGATGCCATTTCCCGCCCCAAATAAATCCGTGCTTTTCAAAAATCTCAACCAACGGCCAGGAAACAGGTTCAAGGTCCGTGACCCGCTCAAATCCTCCCGGATATTTTTTAGGGTTCAGCCACCGCCAATAGGAAGGCTTGCTGATCCGGGTTTTGTTCAAATCAAGGGCAATGCCAAAGCTATGCGCCGAAAGCCGCCGTGTGCCCTCAATGCAGCGCCAGTTCCAAGAACTGATGTTCGGACTGCGCTTGAGTTTAAACGCCCGCGCGCCTTCCAGCCGGATTCCCGCCACGCGTTTAACATAGGCCATGGCCTCGGGATCACGTTGAATCTCGACCGCCGCATCGTGCAGCGCTTGAGCCGCGCCGTTGTTTTGGTTGAATTCCACGGCCAGTCCCGCGAAATCAACCACCACCAAGTTTTTTTTCACTTCCTCGGGTGTCGCCCCGTACGCAGCTTTTAATAACTCATAGTTGCGAAAGCGCCCGGCTTCCTGTCCTGGTTTCACCGGCAATGAAACCCGCGAAAAGGGATACGCCTGGCAAAGGATGGATTCCAAATCCGCGCCCTCCATCCGTTCTAAAATCGTTACCTGCAAACCATCGCTGTAAGGTATTTCCGGGCCATTGCGCAATAAAAACTCCCAGCCTTTCGAGTTCTGCTTAAATCCGCGCACAGCATCTGGATACGCGCGCCACAACCTAAGCGGCGGTTCCTCTAAAATCCGTTTCCAAGGCCGGACCAAACCGCCCATCATGACCGCCGCAAAAATCAGAATCACACCTGCGCGCCACCTGGCGGCCGCAGTCCCGGGCAACACCCGGACAATTATTTTTTTAACTTCACGAATCCAGCGGTCAAACACCCTCGCCGGACGAGCCGTCTTAATCCGGCGCTCCGGATGCGCAACACGGCGCTTACGGTTTTTCTGACGAGCTTGTTGGATCAGCCGTTTTTTCTTTGCCCATGCTTTTCGCGCCATAGAAAATTCCCCAACCTATCCAAAGCCTGATTTATATAGGTTTTGTCATTGTCCGACTTTTAAGCAGGTCTGGCAAGAGGGGAACCGCAAATTTATTTTTTTCGAATCAACCCGGCCCACGCCACGCTTTCGTATCCATAGCGTTTGCGCAACCGGTCAGCCGCCGTGTGCAGACGATCCAGGCGCTCATGCTGCCCTGAATCCAATAAATCCAATTGCACCCGCTCATCCGCCAGGTTATGGGCGGAAATGCCCAGCAAACGGATGCTCAAACGCCGCTCCAGGGCTTTTTCCAACAACTCCTGCGAGGCCGTGAAAATATCCCGGTCCCAGTGCGTCGGCTCGGCCAGCGTCCTGGAGTGCGTATGCAGAGAGAAATCCGCATACCGCACCTTCAGGCATACGGTCCGCGTTTTAAATCCCTGCCCGCGCAGCCGGTACGCCACATCACTGGCCAATTCCTGCAGCACCCCGCGCAATTCCTTACGGTCTATCCGGTCGATTAAAAACGTTTCTTCCCGGCCAATGGATTTGGCCCGCTCCCGCGGCAGGACCGGCGACGGATCAATGCCGCGGGCCCAATTTTGCCAACTTGCGCCCTGCGAACCAAACACACTTTCCATATCGGCCCGCGATAAGCGTGCCAGGGTCCCAATGGTTTTGATGCCCAACTGCTTCATATCCGTTTCGGTCTTGGGCCCCACACCCAGCAAGCGTCCAATGGGCATTGGGGCCATAAACGCCGCATCGCGCCCCGGCAAAATCCGCAAGATCCCCGCCGGTTTGGACATATCCGACGCGATTTTCGCCACCAACTTGTTGGCAGCAATGCCGATGCTGACGTCCAGCCCCAGCTCGTCTTTGACCCTTTGCTGAATGACCGCAGCCGCCGAAAGCGGCGGACCAAACAACGCCGCGCACTGGGTGAAATCCAAGTATCCCTCATCAAGCGAAACCGGCTCCAAGTCAGGCGAATAGTGCTCTAAAATTTTAAAAAAATCACGGGAGTATTTTTGATAAGCGGAGAAATTGCCCGGACAGACCAGGGCCTGGGGACAAAGCCGCTGCGCCTGCGCAAACGGCATGGCCGAACGCACGCCGAACCGGCGCGCTTCGTAGGAGGCGGCGGCCACTACGCTGCGCCCGGTCCCCGGCGACACGATCACCGGCTTGCCGACCAAAGAAGGATCAAGCACGCGTTCCACGGCAACGAAAAAAACATCAAGATCAAGATGAAAAATACAACGGGGCATGACATGTCACTTTCAAAGAAACTGCTTTTTACTGAAGGAACCGGAAACCGGCCAAACTTTTTCAATTAAAATCCGGATAGGGTAGCCGGCCTTTAATATCGCAAAGAAAATCAAAGTATTTATACAAATTCTCAATGAACTCTTCGTGATTCCCAATATCACGATCACGATATGCATGTACGGCATTACGTTTATGCTGAATGTCTGTAATCCAATTAATATCTTGAATATCCAAAATATTTTTATCCCGGAAAAAAATTTTCAGTGATTCTAATTCCAATTCATCAGGTTCTTGCATTTTCCCTCTTTTTTGTGGGATCGCCTTAATATCATTTTTATAATCTTTATAATACACCGACAAAAACAATTTCAAAGTTCCTTCTATTAAACTGCCTAAATTTACCCATCCAAGAATTAAATATCCTTTCTTTTTTTCATTTGAAACAATTTTTAAAAAATCATTTAGACAGTACGACAATGAGACTTGCCAATCCAAACGCGACCGGTTTAATAAATGTGTCGCCTCAATAGGCGCCCAACCTGGAGCGCCATCCTTCCAAAATTTGTTTATTTCAATATTAGTTTTAATAATTGCGTCCACGACTTCTTCTGGGCTCATTTTCATCGTCATCACCTATGTCTCTTCATTTCTATAACCATTAACCCGATTTTAATGCAGAGCGAACAATTGGCGAAAACAAAGCGTAAAAACAAGGCCGCTTTTGGAAAAGCGGCCTCAAAATTATTTCATCCACTACCGGCTTTTTATATAACTTTTGCTCTCTAACTCCTGCACGCTGGTTTCAATCTCCGTTCTTGTAAATCCCGGCTTGATGCCTTGTATCAATTTTATAAAATCTTGTCGCGAATAGCCCGTCCCATCCGTTTTGGTTTCACGGTCTGCATAAACGATGGTAGCGATTAATTCCAACTCCTTGGCCGTACGCGCACCAAATTCCTCAGCCACTTTTTCAATTCCTTCGTCCGATTTTTCCAAAAACGCCTTAGCGCGACTGCGCAGATCCTGAATTTTATCTCCCGGCAAAATACGAATCCCGCGTTCTAATTCCTCAATCTTTACGCCGCCCAAATCCTGGGCAGAATCCAAATCCGTCAGCAAATCAGCCGCATACGGTCCGTAATGATACAATGTATAGCTGTAACCACAATCCACGTTAAACAGCGTTTGTAACAAATAAATCATCTTTTGCAGCGCTGTTTTCCCAAACTGCGGCGATTTACGTTCCAAGCGTTCCGCCAATTCCGCAATCGTTGCGTATTGATGCCAGGGAAAATTAAATACTGCGCTCATCATTTCATCCCCCCATTTCCCTTTTCAATAAATCAATTTCTGATTTCACTGTTTGCTTGTTCTCAAAAAACGTATAAACGCGTATTTGGGTGACGGGTTTCAAGCCATTGACCACATGCGATCTTTTTGACAAAGGTTCATTTTTTCCGTCGCGGGCTATTAGGATGTCATCTTTTTCAAGTTTATACCACGATTGTCTTGCCGAATCAACCAAGGATATTTTATCTCCCAATCGCTCACGAATTTTATCCACAAATTCCACTTCCGATTGTTCTGCGATCTCGTGAGTTTTATAGACGCGCCGGTCATGTTTTCGCGTCTTAATGCACTCGCCGTGCCGCCCTCCTCCGCCAGTGCTGATTTCCCCCAAAACACGCCAATCATCCCATGCCAAATAATCTTTAACGTTCCCTTCGCTTGTGGGCTCCGGAAACAATCCACTGGCCGTTTTCCTCTTTAAAATATCCCGCACCGATTCCGTGACATGATAATCAAACGCCCGGCGGGCATGATGAAAATAAAGCTGCGTAAACATCATATACCGCGCGATGATTAATTGTTCAGCGGCATGCTCGCCCCCGTCGGATACAGCCAAAACCGGCATACCCGTATCCGGATAGCGCGTGATCGTCAATGTAGAAAGCAATCTTTCCAGATCAAATTTTCCATAAGCAACTCCGGCATGATAACTATCCCGAAGCAAATAATCCGCCCGATCGGCGTCCAATTGACCAGAAATGAATCCCCGCCAAAACAACTGTTCTTTTAACCGACTATTCCCTGATAAAAGTCCGGCGACATCTTCAGCTTTTATTTGATAATTACGTGTATTAAACGGGTGATTTTCAATAACATCTCTCAGCAAATATCTAATCGCCGCTTCTGAATAATCTTCGTGCTTATAGGGTTTGCCTGTCTCCGAGTTGATGGGAAGCAATCCCTCCCCCGTATGTGAAAACGGAGCGTGTCCCACATCATGCAGCAACGCCGTTAAACGTACAAGCGCATGATCTCTCCCTAATCCGACATCGTTGAATCCCATCTCCGATTTTAGAAAATCACCGCATCGTTCGCAAAGGCTTTCATACATTTTACCTGCGACATGCATGACCCCCAAAGAGTGTTCAAAGCGGGTATGCATAACGCCCGGATAAACCATATCAGTCAAAGCAAGCTGTCGAATCCTGCGTAATCTTTGGAAAACCGGATGATCTATAATTTCCCGTTCCCATTCATTTACTTTGATAAACCCATGAATTGGATCACGAATTTCATAAAATTTAGTCATCACGACCTCTTTATGACGTATTCCCATTTCAGTTCTGATTCCTTTTCCCAACATCACTGATTATACTCACAATGTCACGCCAGATGAACATTATAAAATCTCTATTTTTTATTATAAATCACCCGCTGCCGGTGTTTGGCCATGAAGAATGCATAAGCCGCGTACCCTTGCGCTTTGATTTGTGCAATGCAGGCTGCGCGGTCCCATTGGGCCAGGCGGCTCGGCAGGCGCAGCAACGGGTGGTTGAAAGTGCGGCATTGGGCGGCGTGCTGGTGGGAACGGCAGTCCGCGCAGCTGGCGTATTGATTGTTCTTGGCGCAGGTGCGTACATGGCACCAAGATGCTTGATAATTTTTCCTGCATCCGGGACAACGCTTGTCCCGGTACTTGGCGCAGGCGCCGCAGTACTGGCCGCAAAACGAGACCAACTCCGGATCGGCGGTAATGGGTGTCTGCGTCATGCCCTGTGCTCCTGTAGAAATTATTTCCGCATGCGGCGGAGAATGCCGATAACCACGCCTTGGATGTGCAAATCTTCGTTTTTAACGTAAATGGGCTGCATGCTGCTGTTGGCAGGTTGCAGGCGCACTTGCCCGGCCTCGCGGTACATGCGCTTGACCGTGGCCTCATTGCCCACCAAAGCCACCACAATTTCGCCGTTCTCAGCATGCGAACGTTTCTCCACCACGATATTGTCCCCGTCCAAAATATGATCCTCGATCATGGAGCTGCCTTTGACCTTCAGCACAAACGTTTCCCCGCGTCCCAGCATGTCCTCGGGCAGGGAAATGGTATCCGGCTGCTCTAACGCTTCAATCGGCAATCCGGCAGCCACCAGGCCCAGCAAAGGAACTTCCCACGCCTTGGAGGCCGGGGCCTCGGGCCGACTGACCTCCACCTGGCGGGCGCGGCCTTCCTCGCGGCGCAGCATGCCTTTTTCCTCCAGGGTTTTCAAGTGCTTGTGCACCGTGGCCACCGAGGACAGCCCGAAGTGCTCGCCAATTTCGCGCAATGTCGGCGCATAGCCGTGCGTGTGAATGTGTGCCTGCAGGTAATCTAAAATATCCTTTTGCTTTTTCGTCAGCGCCATGACAATCTCCTTGGGGTGCGTACTTTTTTAACTCCGTCCCGCAAGTACGCTTAAATCTTCGTGTTCCTCCGAAGGCGCCGACGGGGTTGCCGCTGATTTTTCCTGCGCCGTGTCCACGGTATCGTTCCCGGACACGAGGTACTCGCCGCACACGTACATGGGTTCCACGGGCTTAGCCTGCTGTTGCTGCCGCAGCTTTGGGACATGGCCGATAAATTTACTTGGCCGCCCCGGCTGCTTGGGAATTTGCCACGAGTTCGCACGATCCAAAACACGCTTCCTGGACACCTCAAAACTCGGGCTTGCCGTCTTCCTTGATCCGCTTTTTTCCGAAAAAACCAGCTGAGCTTTCTGCGTCAAAGCATGAATCCAATGCCGCTTGGCAATATTCCGCCAAAGGAATGATGCGCAGAAAAGGATCAACCGTTTCCATGGGAGCACAAACAGCTCGTCCAATGACCGGTCTAATTGCTCAACGACCAGTTTCGGATCCCTCCCTTTTTTTATTGCGCCTTGATTTTACAGCTGCATTCACCAAAGCGCCATTCAACTGAATTCTGAGATAACTATATTCTGGAACGACAACTTTGTCAAGAAAAAGTTTCGCTTTTTTTTCGCCTTTTTAATAATCACCCGCCTATGGTAATTTCCGGAATACGCAGTGTTGGTTGCGCATCGGCCACGGGTACGCCTTGGCCGTCCTTGCCGCATGTGCCCAAGCCGCGACCCAAGTCCGCAGCCACGCGGTCAATGATTTTCAATACCTCCGATGCATTGCCAATTAACGTCGTGCCCAGCACGGGATCGGTAATCCTGCCGTTCTCGATTAAATACCCTTCATTGATCTCAAATACAAAATCACCATTGACCGTGTTCACTTGACCGCCGCCCATGCGCACGATGTAGACTCCTTTGGCCACGGAACGGATAATGGCTTGCGGATCGTCCGTGCCGGGTAAAATCATGGTGTTGGTCATGCGCGGAATGGGCCGGTACGCATACGACTGCCGGCGGCCATTGCCCGAGGGGGCAACGTTCCCGCGCAATGCCGTAATGCGGTCATGCATAAATCCCCGCAACACGCCCCGGTCCACCAACAAAGTTTTTTGCGCCGGAGTGCCTTCGTCATCATACTTAAACGAACCGCGCCAGCCCGGCAGGGTCGCATCGTCGGCCACGCTGATAAGTTCGCCGGCCACGAGCTTTCCCACCTGATCGCCAAACGGCGAGAGTCCCTTTTGCGCCAAATCCGCTTCCAAGGCATGGCCAATGGCTTCATGAATCATGGTGCCGCCCGCTTCGGCCGCCAACACCACGCAGCCCCGCCCGGCCGGAGCCAGACGCGCGGTCAACAAACGTTCCGCGCGCGCGCCTGCCAAACGCCCGGTTTCGGCCGCGTCATGTTCGCGAAAATATTCCCAGCCCTGCGCGCCTCCGCAGGATTCAAAGCCGGTTTGAATGAGATCTCCGGCCTGCGCCACGGCATTGACCCACAGCACCACGTGAGTGCGCTCGTCTTCGCACCAAAAACCGTCGGAGCGGGCAATACCCACGCGCTGTTCGTTGCCCCCAAGAAAAACCGTAACCTGTTTCAAATGCGCCCCAGCGCCCCGGGCCGCGTTCTCCGCGCTTTGCGCCACACGGATGCGCTTCTCCCACGGCACCGAGCCTGGGCGTTCAATGCCTGAACGCTCGGACGCAGATGCCAAGCGGCGGTCCATTGCCTGTTCCGCAGATCCTTGCCCGGCTGCCAACGCTAGTTCCCGGGCCACGGCTTGCAAACCTTCCAGGGTCACGTCATTGGTGCAGGCAAAAAACGTCCGATCCCCGCGCACCAAACGCAACCCGGCGCCAAATTCGCCGCCCTGCGTGAGCTGGTCCAATTGCCCGTTCTCAATTTTTATCCGCCCGCTGACCGTATCTTCCACGTACACATCCGCAAAATCACAGCCTGCGCCAGTTAAAATTTTCAACGCGGCAAATGCCAGGTCAGGCCAAGCGGCGGTAGTGGCTGGTTTATCCAAGTTCGGCACCCGTGCTCCTTCCAAAAATAATGCTCGAATTATTTCCGCCGAAGCCGAACGAATTGTTCATCACGGCATTCACGCGCACCTTGGCTGCTTGCGCCAGCGGCGTGAAAGTCAGCGCCGGATCCGGTGTGGCGCATCCGGTATTGGGGGGCAAACATTCCTGCAGCATGGCCAACATGCAAATCACGGATTCAATGGCCCCGGCCGCGCCCAAGGTATGCCCGAGCG
>JAGVPM010000107.1 GCA_020052235.1 Candidatus Goldiibacteriota bacterium | reverse complement strand
CTCTCCCTCTCCCGCAGCTAACGCCGGGGAGAGGGGATATTATATGATGCTCATTCCTCTCGTTGAGACAGTTGTGACACAGTCTCTTGTGGGAGAGGAGGAACCGCCAGAAGGCGGTGAAGGTGAGGGGACGAGCTCTAAAATATAAAACTTTTACCCCCTCCCCTGCATCCCCTCCCACCAAATCCTGGGGAGGGGAATCTACAAAAAATCTAAAAGAGTCTTTCAGCAACAGGAACTAGTTACTGCCTCTGCCGCTTGACGCGCATAATACGTGATGATGTAATCCGCGCCGCTGCGCTTGATGGCAAAAAGCGTTTCCAGCATGGCCCGGGTTTCATCCACCACTCCGGCAGCCGCCGCTGCTTTCATCATCATATATTCGCCGGATACCTGATACGCGGCCAAAGGCCGATCCGGGAATGCCTGCTTCACACGGCACAGGATATCCAAATACACCAAGGCGGGTTTCACCATCACCCAATCCGCGCCCTCGTCCACATCCGCAGCCACTTCGCCTAAAGCTTGGCTTACATTGCGAAAATCCATCTGATACGTTTTGCGGTCTCCAAAAGCGGGCGCAGAGCCCACGGCGTTGCGAAACGGACCGTAAAAATCCGAGGCATACTTGGCGGAATACGCCAAGATTCGGGTGCGCTCAAACCCTTCCATATCCAAACGCTGCCGGATGGCCGACACTTGGCCGTCGAGCATAGCCGAGGGCGCCACGAAATCAACACCTGCCCGGGCGTGGCTTAGGGCCATCTCCGCCAACAGAGGCAAACTTTCATCATTGAGCACTATGTTCCGGGATACCAGGCCGCAATGCCCGTGGTCCGTGTATCCGCATAAGCAAACATCGCTCACAATCAAAACCTCGGGAAACGCCTGGCGCACGGCACGAATGGCGAGTTCCACCAAATTGTTGGGCGCATACGCCTGGGTACCCTGCGCATTCTTGAGCGCATCCTCAATCACGCCAAACAGCAATATCTTACTAACTCCGATCTCCCGCAAGGTTCCTACGTCCTCCAGCAAACGATCCACTGAAAAATGATGCACACCGGCCAAGGAAGGAATCGGGTGCTTGATCCCATTGCCCGCAACCACGAAATAGGGCTGAATCAAATCCGCCGCCGCGAGCCGGATTTCCGCATGGCGATCCCGCACGGCTTGATCAATTCTAGCGTCCCTGAATCTTTGCATGGCGCAACACCCTTTCGGTTTCCGGCCCAATGGATGCACAGCGTACATTGGCCGGTGCTTGCCCAACCTGCTGCTTGAAATTTCTAACCCCGGAAGGCGAAGCAAAAAACACTTCCTGAATCCCCTCCCAATCCACGGGGTATTTATTTTTAGGAGGCGTGGTGCGGTACACCACCAAAGGCGTTACCCGATGCCCCATGGCAGTTAAACCGCGAACCATGGCCTTGGAAGCCAAATTCGAATGCGGCACCAATACGCGCCAGCCTTTCACTTCCCGTTGCGCAAACGCCTCCACCAAGCCTTTGGCAGTCTCCACCTGAGGTTGCATATCCGGCGCCAAGCCCTGCGCTTGCAATGCCCGCGTGGTTTGTTCCCCCACGGATGCAATCTTCACGCCATGCAATGCCCGGCTGTCCAAGTTCACGGCCCGCAGACGCGCAAAAAAATATTGCACGGCATGTTGGCTGGTAAAAACCACCCAGTGAAAACGGTTCACATGTTTCAATTGGGCATCCACGGCGCGGTAATCGTCCAGAGGTTTAATTTCAATCAGCGGATGATGCACCAGCTCACCCAAGTGTTGAAAATGTTCGGGATGGGTGCCTGTGAACAGGATTTTTTTACGCGCGGCAAACCAATTGCGCTTCCGTCCCTGGGCCGCCACTTGCCCCACGATAACCAACAGGGGCGAGGCCAAGCGCGGTGTTTTGGTTTTCAAAACATCCAGTGCCGCGAAATGAACGCGCTGCCCGGGCCAAGTGGCCCGGGTGACACACGCCACCGGCGTCTGCGGGTCCCAACCGTGAGCCAGGATGGCCCGCGCCACGCTGGGCAGCGTATCGGCTGCCATGTAATACACCAATGTATCGGCCTGCGGCACCGCGATTTTTTCCTTCGGATGCCCGGTGCAGAAAGCCACGCTGGAAGCAACCCCGCGCCTGGTTAAGGGAATCTCCGCATATGCGGCCGCGCCCAAGGCACTGCTGATGCCCGGCACAACTTCCACGGGAATCAGGCGTTCCTTCAGATAATCCAATTCTTCACCGCCGCGTCCAAATATAAACGGATCGCCGCCCTTTAAACGCACTACATTTTGCCCGCGCTTGGCCCGCGCATACAGCAATTCCTGGATCTCCGTCTGGGTCTGCGCATGCTTTTTTTTACGCTTGCCAACATAAATTTTTTCACCCGCATACTTATCCAAAGCGCGCTGGTTCAACAAATCATCATATACAATAACATCCGCTTGGTTTAGAAGCCGCGCGGCTTTTAGGGTGAGCAGTTCCGGATCGCCCGGCCCGAATCCCACCAAATACACGCTTCCGAAAGTGCGCCGCACATCATGCCCGGCAAACAAAAGTTTCAAATCTTCGCGGTCATCCCCCGCTACTACGGCCAAATGCCCTTGCAAAGGGTGCGTTTTGAAGGGCAGGATTTCAGCAATCTCCGCCTCACACCCCAAGCGTTGCAACGCGCAGGTGGCGGCAATCACCGCATCCACATCCCCATAGGCAATCTTGGCCAGCCGTTCTTCAATGGTCCCGCGAATATCCACGGGTATAATATCCGGACGCAGGGTGCGCACTTGCGCCTGGCGTAATTTGGAACTGGTGCCGACTTTAGCTCCAACCGGCAATTGCTTCAGTGTCAGCCTGCCCCGGCTTGCCAGGCAATCAGTTTGATCCGCTGCCGGCAACAACGCGATGACCTCCAGGCCTTCGGCCAAAGGATAGGGCAAATCCTTGGCCGAATGCACTGCCAAGTCCCCGCGCCCCTGGAGCAAGGCTTGATCCAATTCCCGCGTGAAGATATCCGCAGCCGGATTATCAATCAAGGATATCTGCTTGTGTTTATCCCCCCAACTTTTCAAAGGCACAACATACGCGTCCATACCTTTGGGCAACAAACGCACGGCCTCCGTGGTTTGCAGGCGCGCCAGAGTGCTGGAGCGCGTCAGTATTTTAATTTTGCGCTTGGGCATATAAAAACGACTCAACTTCCTCGGTCACGATGCGTTCCGCGGCCGCGATTTCCCCTGTCCTGAGTTTAGTCTCAGAAAGAGCCAGGGTTTCCACATCCTCCAAATTGAACAGCCGCACCTTGGGCAAGGTTCCCACGGTTGCTTCCACATCGCGCGGCACGGCCAAATCCACGATGATCAAGTCGCGGTCGCGAGGCACGTCGCCATACCGCACCACGGCATGCGGCGCCGAGGTGGCGCTGATGAGCACATCCGTATGCGCCAAATGCCGGGGCAATTCCTCCAAAGGAAACGCTTGGCCGCCCAGTTCCTGGCTTAAACTCAGGGCTTTGTCATAGGAGCGCGTGGAAAGAAAAATCGTTTGGCAGGCCTGATCCGCCAGGTACTTCACAATGCTGCGATTCAAGCGGTTCACGCCCAAGATGGTGATGTGCGCTTGGGATAAATCCCCTGCCAGGTTGCGGATCAAGTTGACCGCAGCCTGGGAATGGCCCACGGCCCCGCGCGACAGCCCGGTTTCCGTGCGCACGCGTTTGCCGACTTTAAGCGCGGTTTGAAATAACCGGTGGAGATTCTTGGGCAGCGGGAAAAGCGCGGCAGCCTGTTGATACGCCTGTTTAACCTGCCCCAAAACCGCGGTCTCGCCGATCAGGCGCGACTCCAGCCCCGAGGCCATGCGGAATAAATGCATCGCCGTGGGGCGCGGCACATCGCCGTCGCCGGAATAAATTTCCACCCGGTTGCAGGTTTGCACATACACACTGCAAGCGGGAATCCGGGATCGGATCTCAGCCATGAATTGTTCCCGCTCGGCCAAAGGCCGGCGGTGATCTTTAGTTTCCAGTGTGACCATGATCCATCCACTCCTTAATCCGGTCCCGCCAAGCAACCGCTGCGCGTACATTTTTTCCGTGCGAGCTCACGGCCACCACGACATCCCCGGCCTGATGCACGGCCGGTGAAATAAAATCGCAAAGCCCGGCCGTATCCGCCACATTTACCAAAAGCCCGCGGGCATTGGCCTCGCGCTTGATCGCATGATTCAATCCGTGATCGTTGGTGCAGGCATATATTAAAAAATGCCCGTCAAGGTCTTGCGGGCCATAGGCCCGTTCATGAAAGGCCAGGGGGAATTGGCGAAGTTCAGGCAGAATCGTCTTGCCCACCACTACAATGGAGGTTGTGAATTTCACCAGAGTCTTGAGTTTGTGAAAGGCCACATGGCCGCCCCCAACAATCAAAATGCTCTTGTTTTCCAGATTCACATGAATGGGTAGATACATAAAGCACCGCCTGTCAGACTGTCCGGCGAATGATTACGGACTTGCCTTTTCCCGGAGCATCGCCGATTTTCTCCACGTTTTGCCCTTGATCCTGAAAGGAGGCGGGCACATTTTTAATGGGGTCGCCCTCGTCCAGATACACTTCCAACCTGTGACCCACGGGTATTTTCTCAATTTCCAACTTAGCCAGCACAAAATTCATAGGGCAAGGCGTGCCGCGCAAATCCACTTGGTGCAGGTCCGAGGCCGGTTCCGCAGCCAACGCGTCCGCGGCTTTTTCCGCAATGGCCAAGGGAGTTATCCGAAAATTCAAATTTCCATCCAGACTGGCATACAATTCCCGAATGCGCGCCGCCAAAGAGCGGACCAACGGCCCCCAGGCCTGCAAGTCGGCCAAATCTCCCAAACGGAAATCCAGCAGTGCCGGGATAAACTTTTCCACAGCCGGGTCCACCCATCCGGGCAGAATAAAGTGTTGCTGAAACGCAGAAAAAATTTCCCGGGGTTTTTGCGTTTCCACTCCGCGAATGATTAAAAGCGACCGCATGGCCGCAACAGCCGCTTGATAGAGCGCCGCCGAACTTACCGCGCCTTGACTATTTTCAGCTTGCCGCAATTCGTTCTCCGCGGTTTTCAAATCCAATTCAATCACATCCAGTACACCCGCGCCGCATTCTCCGGGCCCTCGCCCGGCCAGGGAAAAATCAACGGTTTGCCCCCAATCGCGGTAATAATCCGGCGCTTCCTCGTAACTGGGATAAGTTTGAAACGCGGCCAAAGTTTCGGCAATCGTATCCAGGGATTCCAGTTGTTGAATAAACGCAGGCACGGCTTTGGCCGGAAGGTCCCCCACTTTTTGTCCCAAGGTCTTCCCTTCAGGCCGGAATACCACCACATTGTAAAAAGGCATCAAACGGCCCCCAACGCGCTTGGCAGCGCCATAAAACCCCAACTCCGCTACCGGGTGTTGCCCGCATGAATTCGGACAACCGGAGATGCGTATGCGCGGCAAACTTTTTTGCCTATCTTCGGGCAAGGCAAGCACGGTTTCGCGTATGGCCTGCGCCAGGCCGCGGGAAAGGCACATGCCCAAACGGCAGGTGGCGGCCCCGGTGCAAGCCAAGGGCGCAGCCGCGGGCACGGGCTGATAAAAAGCTTTTAATGTTTCGAGAATAGCCGCAACATCTTCCCCTTTTACTTGCGCCAGATAAAAGCCCTGCCCGCAATCGGCCCGGAATTCCAGAGCATAACGTTTAACCGCTTGGGCAATGGTCCGCAATTCCGCGCTGGTGACATCGCCCAACCAAGGACGAAAGCGAATGGCATAGCGGCCCGGTCCCACGCCTTCAACCACATCCGGCAACAATTCCGATAAAACCTTTCCCCCTACGGCTGCATACTGCCGCACGCGTAAAGGCGGCACGGTTTTTATTTCCTGCCGGACCTGCGCCAGGAATTGTTGGACCAATTCCTTAAACGCACTCTCACCCAGCCGCTGAACCACAAAACGCAGGCGTGCCCGGTGTTTGTTGGTGCGGTCTCCATACTGATCAAAAAGCCGCTTGATTGCCTCGGCGTAAAGGACCGCCTCCTGCGCCGGAATAAATTCGGCAATCTGAACGGACGGCAAGCTGTGCGTGCCCATGCCGCCTCCGGCCCACACTTCAAATCCCGGTTGGCCATCCTTAAGCCTGGCCCGCAAACCCAAATCCGCCACCCGCAGCAAACGCTCATCGTGAATTTCAGACACCAAGGCGATTTTGTATTTGCGCGGCAAATTGTACGAACCCGCATGCGGCAAAAGGTGTTCGGAAATCTGCACCACGTACGGCAGAATATCAAACGTTTCCGTTGGAGAAAGCCCGGCCAGGGGCGAGCCGGTTATGTTGCGCACCGTATTGCCGCCCCCGCCCCGGCAAACCAAACCTGCGCCCAACAAGGTTTCTAAAACTGTTGGAACATTTTCAATGGCCAAATTGTGCAACTGGATATCCTGGCGCGTGGTGAAATGCAAAACACCCTGGCCAAAACGTTCCGCCAAATCAGCCAAGGTTTCCAGTTGGTGCGCATCAGCCACGCCGCCGGGCAAACGCGTGCGGGCCATGTACGCGCCGTCTTGGCGCTGCTCATATAACCCCATGGGAACCCGGTACGCGCGGAAACGCACCGCGTCCGTTTCCTTACGCACAAAGGATTCGACCTGGTGGCGCACGCCTTGGATATCCTGCACGACCGAATCCGGCAACACCAAACGCCCATACTCCCTGGTCCCGATTGCAATCTCCAGCGGAACTTCCCGCGGAATATGTTGCCTAATCTGAAACACCTTCAAAACCGGTTCAGGACCTGCCAGGGAAAGAATAAAATAAAGCATGTTAGGATCATTCGCCAGTTTCAGGTCTTCCTCGCTCGGCCTAGCCGGTGAAGCCGGATGCGAATGCACCACCCCCAAAATGTTCAGACCCCGGCGGCGTGCATCTTTGATCGCGAACAAGTGTTCCTCGGGAATCAATGTGAAATGTTCCGCACTGGCATCGGCATTGGTCAATTCATAGAAAAACGAAATAACTTCTCCTTGACCACCCAGCAGGCCGCACGTTTCCAAAGGCGCACCCCGCCGCGCCGTGTGGATGATCGAATTAACTATTGTATGCGGTATCCGAATCATGCTTCCCTCTTCAATTCACATGCTTTTTGTTCGTAATCCGCCAACCGGTTTATGCTCGGATGCGCGCCGCACACCGGGCAGTCCGGGTTTTTCTTAAAACGCACTTCCCTAAACTGCATGCTCTTGGCATTCATAATCAAGAGCCGATCAGTCAGCAGGGAACAGGCATGCCTGTTCCCTGCATCATCATAACCCAAAATATATTTCAATGTCTCCGCAGCCTGGATAGTGCCTAAAATACCCGCCACGGCCCCCAACACCCCGGCTTGGCTGCAGGTCGGCACCACTCCGGCCGGAGGCATTTCATTAAATACACAGCGATAACATGCCGACTTTCCGGGGAGCACGGTCATGGTTTGGCCGTCAAAACGCAAAATGCCGCCGTGCGAAAAAGGCTTATTGGCCATGACGCAGGCGTCATTGATTAAAAATTTGGCTGGAAAATTATCCGTGCCATCCACCACAAAATCATAATCGCCTAGAATCGCCAGCGCGTTCTCCGCCTTAAACAGCGTCTGATAGGTGATCACCTTGACATCCGGATTAATCTGATTGATAGTTTCCTGGGCGGATTGCACCTTGGGTTTGCCCACATCCGGCGTGGCATGAATCACCTGGCGCTGGAGATTGGTCAGATCCACAACATCCGCATCCACGATCCCCAGCGTACCCACGCCTGCGGCCGCCAAATACAAGGCCACCGGCGCGCCCAAGCCTCCCGCGCCTATGATCAGCACTTTGGATTGCAGGATTTTTTTCTGGCCTTCACCGCCCACTTCTTTAAGCATAATGTGGCGGCTGTAACGCACAATTTGTTCTTGTGTGAGTTCCATGATTTTCACCTTTTCTCACCGCAGAGACGCCGAGAGCGCAGAGAAATTCCAAAACATAAAGTTTATCCGGATTTTCCTCTGTGTACTCCGCGCCTCTGCGGTGAACGCTTTATTTTTTCTCCAATGCCTGATGAATGTCCTCAATTAAATCCTCAATATCTTCAAGTCCTACCGAGAGCCTGATTAAGGTATCGGTTACTCCGAGCGCGAGTTTTTCCTGATCCGTGTATTCCACAAAAATCGTCGACGCCGGGTGCAAGGCCAGCGTGGCATTATCTCCGATGTTGGTGGCTCGTTTGATGATCTTAAGTTGGTTTAAAAACGTGAAACACTCAGCCTTGCTCCCAAGCTCAAATGCCAAGACCGCGCCAAAGCGGCCCTGAAATTGTTTTTTCGCCAGCGCGTGGAACGGCGAGTCGGCCAATCCCGGGTAACGCACTTGTTTGACCTCGGACCGCGTGGCCAAATCCCCGGCAATGGCCAAAGTGTTGGCGCAGCAACGGTCCACGCGCAAGCTCAAGGATTCCAAGCCCACGCTCTGCAAATACGCGTGGTAGGGCGACAAGCACGCGCCCAGATCGCGGTAGACTTCCTTGCGCAGCCTGGAAATAAAGGCCCATTCCCCGTGCTTGTGATAACGCGCCAGGCTTGGAAAACGCGACCAATCGTAATTGCCCAGATCCACGATCACGCCGCCGATGCTGGTGCCGCCGCCGGAAATAAATTTGGTCGAGGAATGCACCACCACATTCACGCCATATTCCTTGGCGCGGAATAAATAAGGCGTGGTCACGGTCCCATCCGCCACCACCAGCAGCCCATGCTCGCGGGCAATGGCCACCACAGCCTCAATGTCCGGAACATCCATCTTGGGGTTGGCAATGGTCTCGAAAAAAATCACCCGCGTTTTGGCATCAATGGCTTGCCGGATGCTCTCGGGTTGCGTTATGTCCACCAACCGGGTCCCGATGCCCAAAGGCGCCAATGTCCGGTTAAACAATGAATAAGTTCCGCCGAACAGCGACGCGGCGGACACTATGTTGTCCCCGGGCAACAGCAGCCCCAAAAACACATTGGAAATCGCCGCCATGCCCGACGCCACCGCGATCGACGCCAGAGCATCCTCCAAAGCCGTCATTTTTTGTTCAAACGCATCCACCGTGGGATTCGTAATGCGGCTGTAGACATGCGCGGGTTTGCGGCCAACAAAAGCGTCTTCCAGTTCTTCCGCACTGCCAAATTCAAACGCGGCCCCGGAATAAATCGGCTGCTTGATTGATCCATGAAAATCGCGTTTTGCGCTGCGTCCATGGACGGCTCGGGTATTGAAATTCACCGTGAACCTCCTCCCATGAAATAAAGAAACTCGATGCGATCACCGGATTTTAATTGCGTGGTGCCAAAGTCCGGCCGTTTTAAAAACTCGCCATTCAGCTCCACCGACACCATGTCCGGCTGCTCCACGGATTTTATTTTCAATAACTCCGTTACGGACACATTATCCGGTTGAATGTCTTCTTCCTTGCCATTGATGATAAGTTTCATTTAACTTCTCTCCTTTTCAAAAATAACATTTATTTATTTTCTCCATTATGTTTATAGTCTTTATTCCTTAAAAAAAGCATAGCCGAATGCCACATCATATTAGTTTGTTTAGTTTGTTAGTAGTATTTATATACTATCAGGAAGGCATTGTCAAATAATTTTTGTCTAAAATCCTATCACTACAGCTGCGTTTCCAACACTATGTCATTTCGAGGAGCTTTAGCGACGAGAAATCTAAAAAAAACACGTAAACTAGATTTCTCGCTTCGCTCGAAATGACAATCATTGTATTACTATATGCATATTTTAAAAGGAGATTTAGTCAATCTTCAGTTCTTTTTTAGGTAATAAATATCCGCGTCATAGACTTGGCTATTGCTGTCGATGTAGACATAAACAAAATACAGGTATTGCCCATCCGCGGTTAAAGAGGGCTCACCTACACCCGCGCCTTGAATGACAAGCTCGGGGGTTGACCAAACACCGGCTGTCTGGGTCGAACGGTAAATGCCTCGGATATAGCTGCGTTCCCCGGTAAAATACATAGTCTGGCCATCGGGGGTAAGGCAAGGCTGGAGTTCATCTGCTGAAGTATTGATGGTGTTTCCGGCATTCACCGGCGCAGACCAGGCAGAGCCGTTCCATTGGGAAATATAAATGTCCGATCCGCCAATCACGGTCACACTCCCGTTTTCCGTGGAGTAAACTTCGGGAGAAGTGCAATTGGCAATGGTGATGTTTGCTTGGCCCAGAGCCCAAAGCCGGATGAAACCGGCCGCGAACTGGGCTTGCTGAAGCGTGATTGAACCTTGTTCCAACGCACGCCACCACAAATACTGGTTGTTTGCTTCCACCCTTGAATCCGTCACTTCCAACCGTCCTGTTCCCTGGCAGTTCAAATCATATTGAAAAATACGGTCAGCCTGATGAATAAACGTGCACCGGGTAAGGCGCAAAATACCCTGGTCGCGGATGATAATGTTCCCTTTCCCCACAAAGTCATATATAAAAAAATACCACCAATGGATTTTAGCAAAGGACAATAATCCGGGAAAGGAGAAAAAAAAATCAACGATTGGTGCAAAGCAGGGAAAAAGCAAATTTAGTGCACGCGATTTAAATTCTCATCAATCTCAGGAGGAAAACAGAATGTCAAAAAAATTAGCCGCGTTTATCATCATTATATCCTTGGCCCTGGCCGTGGCAGGCTGCGGAAAAAGCGCTCCGACATCCCCAGTGGTAGCGCAAGCCAACGAGCAAACTGCAAATGCAGCACCCACGGATGCAAGTGATTTGTCAAAAACCATCATGGCCGCTGCCGTATCCAATACCCTGCCGGCGCAGACTTACACCTACAAACTTTCTCAATGGCCCGTCGTGCCCTTAAGCGTTTGGTATATCAATAACAATCAATGGAGGCCATTGAACTTTTTTTACGCCAGGTACCAGATAAATGCGGCCTGGCCTTTATCATTGTCCAGCACCTGGATCCGACACGCAAGGATATGCTGGTGGAACTGCTTCAGCATGCCACCCCGCTGCAGGTTCTTCAGATCAAGGACCGGCAGAGAGTCGAACCAAACCGCATCTACATAATCCCCCCCAACAAGGACGTGTCCATCCTGCACGGGGTGTTGCATTTGCTCGCACCGGCAAAGCCGCGCGGGCTGCGCCTGCCGATTGATTTCTTTTTCCAGTCCCTGGCCGTTGACCAGCAGAACCGGAGCATTGCCGTCATCCTATCGGGCATGGGATCGGACGGCACCGTGGGCCTGGGAGCCATCAAAGCGCAGGGGGGCGTGGTGTTTGTGCAGGCGCCGGCTTCGGCCAAGTTCGACGCCATGCCCCGGAGCGCGATTGACGCCGGGCTGGCCGATGTTGTGGCGCCCGCCGAGGAGCTGGCCGGAAAGATCATCGCCTACCAGGCGCGCACACCGCAGTTGGACCAGACCGACCCTGCCATGGCGTCCAAGACGCAGAGTGCAATTGAGAAAATCTGCATCTTGCTGCGGAGCCAGACCGGCCACGACTTTTCGCAATACAAACGGAGCACCATCTACCGCCGCATTGAACGGCGCCTGGGCCTGCGCCAGATCGACGGCATCGACGGCTACGTGAAATACTTGCAGGATAACCCGCAGGAAACGCAATTGCTTTTCAAGGAACTGCTCATAGGCGTGACCAACTTCTTCCGCGATCCGGAAGTCTGGGAATTCCTAAAAAAGAAAGTGATCCCCGCCCTGTTGGCCGCGCGCGCTGCGGGCGGAGTGCTGCGGGCCTGGGTGCCGGGATGCTCGACCGGAGAGGAAGCCTATTCACTGGCCATGATTTTCAAAGAAGTACTGGCGCAGGCGCAACCTGCCCATAATTTTTCGCTCCAAATCTTCGCCACTGACCTGGATAAGGATTCCGTTGAACGGGCACGCCAGGGAGCTTACTTGCCGAATATTGTGAACGACGTTTCAGCGGAACGTTTAAGCCGGTTCTTCGTGCATAAGGAACACGGCTACCGCGTGAACCAGGAGATCCGTGAAACAGTGATCTTCGCCACGCAGAACATCATTATGGATCCGCCGTTTACCAAGCTCGACATCCTAAGCTGCCGCAATTTGCTCATCTATTTGGCGCCCGAGCTGCAAAAAAAACTCCTTCCGCTCTTCCACTACAGCCTTAATCCCGGCGGCATTCTATGCTTGGGGAACGCGGAGTCTCTTGGCGCTGCCGCCGGCCTCTTTGCCCCGCTGGGCGGAAAGCTGCGGATCTACAGCCGGCTCGATGCTTCCCTGCTGACCGAGCAAGTCGAATTCCCAGCCGCGTTCCGCGCTCCCGCATCCGCAGCTGCAACTCCAGTTGCCGCAAAGGTGACGGCTCACAACCTGCAAACGCTGGCAGATCAGCTTCTGCTGGAGCGTTACTCCCCGGCCGCCGTGCTGACCAACGAGCTGGGAGATATACTCTACATCAGCGGGCGCACCGGCAAGTACCTGGAACCGGCGGCTGGCAAATCCAACTGGAACATCCATGCCATGGCCCGCGAGGGCTTGCAATACGAGTTGGACAGTGCTTTCCGGAAAGCACTGCGAACGAGACCCAATGCCGTCCGGACCCGGGCGAAAGTGGAATACAACGATGCTGTACAGGCCGTGGATGTCACAATCGAATCTTTGCAGGAGCCGAAGACACTGCGCGGGATGGTCATGGTTATGTTCGCGGATGTAATCACGCCCCCCGCCGCTGCCGTTAATCCGCCGGGCAGGGCCAAGCTGGCCCCGGCGGCTATGGTTAAGCTGGATCAGGAGCTGCGGCAGGCGCGCGAAGAAATGCAGTCAACCCAAGAAGAAATGCAGACCTCTCAGGAAGAACTCAAATCCGCCAACGAGGAACTGCAGTCCACCAACGAAGAGCTGCAAAGCACGAACGAGGAACTGACCACCTCCAAGGAAGAGATGCAGTCCCTGAACGAGGAACTGCAAACGCTTAACCACGAACTGCAGGCCAAGCTCGACGAGCTGTCGCATGCCAACGATGATATGCGCAACCTGCTCGACAGCACCGATATTGCCACGCTGTTCCTGGACAATACGCTGAAGGTGCGGCGCTACACGGCGCAAATGACAAAGATCATTAAATTCATCCCCGGGGACGTCAATCGGCCGATCACCGACCTTGCCTCGGACCTGGTTTACCCTGAGCTGGCCGCGGATGCGCGCGCTGTGCTGCAGACATTAGTCTTCAAGGAGCGGCCGGTCAAAACCATTGACGAGCGCTGGTTTACGGTGCGCATCATGCCCTATCGTACGCTGGACAACAGGATTGATGGAGTCGTAATCACGTTCGTCAACATCACCGCCGCCAAGACGTTGGAAGCAACGTTGCGCCAGCAGCAAGCGGATCACGAGGTGTGAAGATGAAGAAAAATCCGGGCGCCAAGAAGGTTACCGGCGAACTGCGCCGCCTTGCGGAAGAACGGCTAAAAACCGGTCAGGGCAATGCCGCTTCCAATAAAAAGAGCAAAGCTCTGGAAACACAGCGGCTCGTTCACGAACTGCAAGTGCACCAGATCGAGCTGGAGCTGCAAAATGATGAGCTTCAACGGGCCCGGGCGGAAGTGGAGGCAGGGCTGGCACGCTATACCAACTTGTACGAATTCGCGCCCATCGGATACCTGACCCTGGGCCGTATTGGAATCATCCGTCAGGTGAATTTTACCGGAGCCCGCCTGCTGGGGCTGGAACGCGCTTTTTTGGTTGGGCGGCTCTTCAGGCTCCTGATTGCCGCCAAGTACCGCCCCGCCTTCGATATTTTCCTGGTAAAAGTGTTCGCGAGCAAAACCATGGAAGCCTGCGAGGTGGTCGTGTGCCCGGGCAACGGGAAACCGTTCCCTGTTGAGCTCACGGGCACGGTGGTTGAAGACGGGCGGGAGTGCCGCATAGTGGCGACGGATATCAGCGCGCGCAAACGGGCGGAATATGAGCGCGAGGGACTGCATGAGCAGCTGGCGCAAGCGCAAAAAATGGAAGCCATCGGCACGCTCGCAGGGGGCATTGCCCACGACTTCAACAACATACTGGGCGGCATCCTGGGCGGGCTGTCTTTATTGGATTTCGATCTCGGCGAGGTCAGCAAGCACCATCCGGATATTCAGGAAATGAAGGCTTTGGTGAAACGCGGCGCTGATCTCACCAAGCAGCTCCTGGGATTTGCCCGCCGCGGCAAGTATGACGTCAAACCGCTGGATTTGGCGCTCGTGGCTGAAATAACCAGCACCATGTTCGGGCGCACGCGCAAGGACATCACCATCCTGCGTGACATTGCCCCTGATTTGTGGTCGGTCCTCATGGATCATACGCAGCTTGAACAAGTGCTGCTGAATTTATTTATCAACGCGGGCCAGGCCATGCCCGAGGGCGGCCGCCTGCTTTTGAGCGCTGAGAATGCGGAATTCGCCGCAGAAGACGCGGCGCCGCCCGGCGCAGCACCAGGACGTTTCGTAAAATTTTCGGTTGCGGATACGGGCGGCGGAATGGATGCCGCGACGCTGGCGCGGATCTTCGAGCCCTTCTTCACGACCAAGGAGCCCGGGCAAGGGACCGGGCTTGGCCTTGCCTCGGTGTATGGCATTATAAAAAGCCATGCCGGTTCCATCACGGTTGAGAGCGCGCTGCTACAGGGCACGACTTTTACGCTCTATCTGCCGGCAACCGATCTGCCTGCCGTGGCTTTGGAGGTAAAAGCCCAGACGGAAGCATTGATACAACCCGGTACGGGAACCATACTGGTCGTGGACGACGAGGAAATAATCCTGGAGATCTTTGCCGGCCTGCTCCAGCGGATCGGCTACGGCGTTTTGACTGCAAGGAGCGGCAAACAAGCCATCGAGCTCATGCGCGAACACGGAAAAAAATTTGCTCTTGTCATGCTCGATATGACCATGCCCGACATGAGCGGCCGCCAGACCTACGACGCGCTGCAGGAGATCGCGCCGGGCACCAAGGTGCTTCTGTGCAGCGGCTTCAGCCTTGAGGGGCAGGCGCAGGAAATCCTGGCGCACGGCTGCAACGGCTTCATCCAAAAGCCCTTCGATGCCGCAATGCTTTCAGCGAAACTGTCGGAGATCCTAGCGTATGCTGACCTGCAACCATTATAAAATTCCACGCTCGTTAGCGCGGGATATTTGAACAGCTTTTTTCGGGCAGCGAAAATCAACCCTGTGTTCGCGGCGGTCATCCGTCAAATACAATACGGGTTCGGCTTGCTCAATTCCATCCACGATTACCTGCGCCTTGGCCTGATCGTGTTTTGCAACCGCTATATGATACATGGTCTCGCGGAAACGGTAGTGCACCTGGAACGAATCCCAGGCCTCCGGCCAGCACGGTGCCAAGGTCAATTTATCCACGGCCAGTTTGAAACCCAGTAAAGATTCCAGAATGCACTGGTACATCCACCCGGCTGAACCCGTATACCAGGTCCATCCGCCTTGCCCTGTGTATGGCTCCCGCGAATACACGTCCCCGGCTAGAACATACGGCTCGGTTTTATACTTCGCCACTTCTTCCGGGGTTTGTGTGTGCAAAACAGGATTCAAAAGCTTCAGCCACGCCCATGCCTTTTGCTCCTGGCCCAAGGCTGCCATGGCCATCACGGCCCAAACTGCCGCATGCGTGTATTGCCCGCCGTTTTCCCGCACGCCGGGAACATACCCGCGGATATATCCGGGATCAAGCTCGGTTTCATCAAAGGGCGGATCAAACAACCGGATCAAACCTGATTCGGGTTTTACCAAATATTTTTCCACGGCCTGCATGGCGGCCCGGTTGCGCTCCGGATCCCCGGCGCCGGATAAGATTGACCAGCTCTGCGGCAAGGAGTCAATCCGGCATTCCGTATTCACCACGGACCCCAAGGGCTCGCCGTTGTCATAGAATGCGCGGAGCCACCATTGCCCGTCCCAAGCCTTAGCCCCGATCCGTTGCTGCAACTGCCGGGCTTCGGTTTGGCAGCGCGCGGCCATGTCCGTATCCTGCCGGCTTTGGGCAAGTGCCTGGAATTTAATCAGCACTGCGTAGAGAAAAAACGCCAGCCAGACACTCTCGCCTTTCCCTTCGGCGCCTACCCGGTTCATGCCGTCATTCCAATCGCCGCTTCCCATGAGCGGCAGCCCGTGTTCGCCAAAACGCAGGCCGTGTAAAATCGCCCTGGAGCAGTGTTCATAAAGCGTGGCTTTCTCCTCCGTGCGCATGGCCTGATCGTAATACGATTCTTCCTCGGGCTTCAGCAACCGGCCTTGGACAAATCCAACCATTTCATCCAGAACTCCGGTATCTCCGGTTTTGGCCGCATAAACGCAAACCGCATAGGGCAGCCACAGGCTGTCGTCCGAACAACGCGTCCGCACGCCCCGCCCCTGGGGCGGATGCCACCAATGCTGAACATCGCCTTCCGGGAACTGGTGCCCGGCGCAGCGCAACAAATGCGCCCGCAGCAACGACGGTTCGGCATGCACCAAAGCCAAAATATCCTGCAGCTGGTCGCGAAACCCGAACGCCCCGCCGGATTGGTAATAGCCGCTGCGCGCCCAAAGGCGGCAGGCGATGGTCTGATAGAGCAGCCAGCCGTTGGTTAATATGTCCAGGCTGCGGTCCGGTGTTTCCACACGCACGGCACTTAAGGTCCGGTTCCAGTAATTCCATACTCCTTCCAAGGCCGCGCGTGCCGACAAGTTTCCCCGGAAACGCTGCACCAAGGCCCGGGCCTGTTCCAAGTTGCGGCCCGCCCCCAGCATAAAAACAATTTCCTTTTCTTCGCCAGCCGCCAGTTCGAACGCGATCTGCAAACCGGCGCACGGATCCAAGGACGGGCCCACCCGGTTGGAAAGCCGCGACCTTCCCATGGCTGCGGGATTTTTCAAGCTGCCATTGCGGCCGATAAATTCCGTGCGGTCGCCGGTGAAACTCCGTTTGGCATCATTGACGTCAAAAAACGCCACCCGCTCCGAAAATTCAATGTTAAACGGGTTGCGGGCAAACAAGGCATTGCAGTGGGGATCAATCCCGGTCACGAGGTGCATAAATGTTTTGTGCCGCAACTCGCCCAGGACCAACTCCGCATAGCCCGTGCCCGTGAGCCGCCGCGCCCGGCCCGACAGATTGCGCAGCTTTAAAACCCAAAATTTAATTGGCGCATCCATGGCCACATAGGTGATGAGCTCCGAAGCGATCCCCGCGTCCGTGTATTCAAAAATACTGTAACCAAATCCGTGCCTGCAGGCATAGGGCTTGTTGCCCCGGGCCGGGAAAGGCGCGGGAGACCAGAATCTGCCGCTCTCCTCATCGCGGATATAAAATGCTTCCCCGCCGGAATCGCACACCGGATCATTGTGCCAGGGCGTCAAACGGAATTCATGGGCGTTTTCGCTGAAGGTGTAAGCCGAGCCGCTTTCCGAAACCACGGTTCCAAATTCCGGATTCGCGAGCACATTCGACCAGGGCATGGGGGTCATTTGATTGGCGGTGGTGGTTACAATGTATTCTTTGCCGTCGGGTGTGAATCCGCCCCGGCCATTGAAAAAAATCAGGTCCCGGCGGGATAAATCCCCAACCATGTCCGTCGGCATGCGCCAGGCACGGTAAGGCGCAAATGCGGGCACGCTCAGTTCCGCCTGAATCCGGCGGTTGATTTGATCCTCCAAGCTGCCGCCCCGGTCGGTAATGATTACGCGGGCCACGGTCTGCATGAGCACCTGATCCTCCGGCGGGATCTGATCCATGCGCCGGATAAAAATACCCGCCGTCCGGTCCATGTTATGCGCTTCCAGCCCGGTGGAGATCAAGCCCATGATTTTATCGTGGAGCAATTCACGGTAGCCGGTGACATCTTCATTCCAAATGACCAGGTCCACGGCCAGGCCTTTTAAACGCCAATAGGCATGGGCCTGCACCATGCGCCGGACCAGGTCAATATTCGCAGGATCGGAAATCCGCAGCAGCACCATGGGCAAATCTCCGGAAATGCCGTAACTCCACAGGCCCGACTGGCCGCGGGTATTTTTAAGAATCACTCCCGGCTTGGCCCGGCGGGCCGGATTGGCAAAAATAACCGAACCGGCCAGGCGGCCGAAAATTTGGGCATCCGCTTCCGTGGCATTGAGCTGGTGCAGCACCACCTGGCCATGGCTGAACGCCAGTTCAAAAACCCGGTCCGTCAGGCGCCAATCATGATACTTCTCGATCAGTGCCAGGGCGCTTTCCCGCGTTTCAGTGGCACCCAATACCATATTCACAATCACCGTGCCTTCAGGTTCCAGGGTAATTCTGCGCCGGATGGCGATCATGGGATCCAAAACCGCGCCCTGGCTGTCCGAAAGCCGCCCGGCCTCCAGGCCCAGAGGCTCGGCCGCGGATCTCCCCCGCCCGATGAATTTTCTCCGGTCGGTTTCAAACGAGGTTTCTATTTCCCCGGCTCCCTGCACCACCATCAGGTGCAGCAGCCACGGCGGGTGTTCCTGCGCCGAGCGGGGCCGCCGGGTGGCCAGAATGCTGTTCCGGTTGCGGATAATTTCAGTTTGGATAAACAGGTTGTTAAAAGCGGGATGCGTGTCTTCGGCCCCCGGTGGCGCCAGCACCACCTCGGCATAGGAGGTCAATTCCAGCGTGCGGGCCGTGCGGGAGCGGTTGGTGATGCGCACGCGGCGCAGTTCAATATCATCTTCGGGCGAAACCGTGACTTCCGTATGCGTATCCAGGTCCAAATCGCGGCGCCGGAACTCCGCGCGGGCCTGGGAAAAAATCGCCTCATAATGCTTGCCGGTTTTTTTCAAGGGCTGAAAAGCCGCGGACCAAGTTTCGTTGCGCTCCACGTCCCGGATATAGCAAAACAGGCCGTAATCATCCAAGGTTGCATCCTCGCGCCAGCGGGTGAGGGCCAGATCCTTCCAGCGGCTGTACCCGCCGCCTGCCTGGGTAATCATCACATGATATTGCCCGTTGGACAAAAGATGCACTTCCGGAACCGGCGTATGCGGCGTATTGAAAACACGCATCAGGGCTTCGCGGCCTTCCCCGGCTTGCCAGCGGCGTTCCAGGGTTTCAAAAGCATGCGGGAAGGCCGGAGATACTTTGGGCACCCGTTCTTGCAGCAGCAAGGCAGCCGCCTGGAACTCCGGCTCTGCTTCAAAACGTTTTTGCATGGGACGGTCCAGCAAACAATACGCCAGTGATAATAAGATCATACCCTGGTGATGGGCCATATAGGAACTCACGACAGCATAATTTTGCCCGCGCGACAACCGGGCCGACGTATAGTCAATGGCTTCATATAACCCATACGGCCCCAGCATGTGAGCATGGGCCATGGATTGCAAATTCCTGGCAGCGGCTTGGGGGTCCACCATCAGAGCAAGGCTCGAAGCATAGGGTGCGATTACCAGGTCTTCGGAAAGTCCCCGTTTATAACCCAACCCCGGCACGCCGAAAGCCCGGTATTGATAATGGTGATTCGCATCCGTGGTATTATAAGCGGATTCGGAAATACCCCAAAACACCTTGCGCTTCTCGCCGTATTCAATTTGGCGGGCTACCGCAGCCTTGCAGGTTTGATCCAGGAGCGTGTTCGCATACGCCGGCATGACGAGCAGCGGCATTAAATATTCAAACATGGACCCGCTCCAGGACAACAATACCGGCCGGCCTGAGGCCTGGGTCAAACTCCGGCCCAGAGAGAACCAATGCTCTTGCGGCAAATGCCCCTGGGCAATGGCCACAAAACTGCCCAGCCGGGCTTCCGAGGCCAGCAGGTCATAATAACCGTCATCCCGGCGGCGTTCGTGAACATGGTAGCCAATGGCCAAAAGATGTTGGGCCGGATCAAATAAAAAATCATATTCCATTTCCGTTAAATTTTTACATTGCTGGGCCAGCTTTTCCAAAGCCGTGATTCTTTGCTTGGCGTGATTCGCGGCCTCAATCACGGCGGCGGCAAATTGCGCCTGCCAACCCCCCCCATCCCCCTCTTTGCTAAAGAGGGGGAGCGAGGGGGAGTTAAACGTCAATTGATCTCCGATTTCCAAATCCGCAATCCCGCGCAGAGTCGGGGCTGCATTCAGCTTTTGCCACAGAATACGCAAATCATTAAGTTGCCAAAAATCGTCCGGCGGTTTAGGCAAGGTCAGCCAGGGCGCCAACAGAGTGATATCCTCAGCCTGCACTTGGCATTGCCGTTCCAAGGCTTGCATCCACCACTCGGCTTCTGGCCATGAACCCAAATCAGCCTTTGATACCCTGCTGAGCATCTCCACATTTTTCAATTGTTCCCATTGTTCCTTCAAGCCAACGGGTTTTTCCGCCAAATGCCTGCGGAAGAGGCAGATTTTTTCTTTAAGCTCCGGGGAACGTTTGAAACCCGGCCGGTTGATGATCTCCTCGAAAACCGCAAACGTATCTGCCTGGCCTGCAACTATATTCTTCGAAGCGATTGGAAGATCAACCTGTGCCAGCAAACCCTGCCGCAAAACCAACAGATGCCCGGCCAGATTGCCGCTGTCCACGCTGGAAATAAAACGCGGTTCCAAGGGACGGAGCGTCTGTGTGTCGTACCAATTATAAAAATGCCCGCGAAACCGCTCCAGCGACTGGAGGGTATGCAGGGTATGCTCTGTGCGCTGAATCAATTGTCCGGTTGCCAGGTATCCAAAATCATACGCTGATAAATTCGCCAGCAAAGCCAGGCCGATATTCGTGGGGGAGGTGCGATGAGCCTGGCTGGAAAACGGCTGCTCTTGAATATTATCCAAAGGCAAAAAGTGATCGCTTTCCTGGACAAACGTTTCAAAATACCGCCAGGTGCGCCGGGCAAGTTTGCGTAAAAAAAGGCCTTGATCTGCCGGCAGCAGCAGCGAATGCGGGCCTGACGGACGGCTGATGAGCCAAGTCACCAGGGGCGAGAAAAACCACAGCCCGAGTATCCACCCGGACAAGCCAAGCATTTCCGGACGGCTACAACCCACGGTAAGCGCCAGGACCGGAGCGATCCACATGGATTTCGCCGCATCTAAAAATCCCGCCTGGGTCCTGCCGTTTGAATCATGGGCCGTGGTCCAGCTCAGCAACCGTTGCCGGCTGATCCACAAGCGAAAGAACGACCGGCAAATCGCGCCCAGACTGTAGTAAGCTTCGAAGGCGATCCACGCCAAGCCGAGCAAGGCGGCGGCAAGCTGGCGGGCCAGTCCCTGAAATGTATAGCGTCCATGGATTTCAATGGAAAGGTCCCGCGGTTTTTGGAATATGAAAGCAATGAGGGCCGTAAGCACAGGCGGCAAAAGATAGATCAAACCCACGCCCGCCGTAATTAGTGTTGCCCAGGATCCATTCAGCCATACCAGCAGCAGCAGTGCGGCCGTCCCCGGAGCCACCAGCGAACGCCGGAGGTTATCGAATATTTTCCAGCGGTAAAGCATGCTCAAAGGATTCCGCAGTACGCCTTTTAAACCGGGCACCGTAGGCCAAAGCCAGCGGGCAATTTGCCAATCTCCCCGGATCCAACGGTAGCGGCGCTTGGCATCGGCCAAATAATTATCGGGATAATTTTCATACAGCACCACGTCGCTGACCAAGCCCGACCGGACATATCCTCCCTCAAGCAGATCGTGCGAAAGAATGCGGTTTTCCGGCAAACGCTGCGCCAGCACCTTTTGAAAAGCCGCCACCTCGTAAATGCCTTTGCCGACAAACGAGCCTTCCTGAAATAAATCCTGGTAAGTGTCGGACACAGCCAGGGTATACGGGTCAATGCCCTCCTCGCCGCCGAACAGGCGTGCAAACCAATGCTTGGTTTCATTCGTCAGAACCGTTCCCACCCGCGGCTGTAAAATGCCGTAGCCCCGGCTGACCCGGTTGGTCCGCGGATCAACGCGGGGCCAATTCAGAGGATGCGCCATGGTCGCCGCCAGGGTCCGGGCGGAATCCAGGGTCATCTGCGTACCCTCGTCCAAGGTGATGACATATTTCATCTGCGGCAGGATGGAAAGTTCTCCCGCAATCAAGGTTCCCTTTTCAGGAATTCCCTGCAGCAAAACAGTGTTCAGGTTATCCAGTTTGCCGCGCTTGCGCTCCCAGCCCATCCAGCATTTTTCCCGGGGATTCCAGCGCCGCGCACGGTGAAAGAGAAAAAAACGGTCATGCTGTTCCAACGGGTAACGGTCATTTAAAAGTTCTATGCCGGTCTTCACACTGGCGAGCAAACCTTCATCCTCCGGCAAATTTTCCGCGGGCGCATCCATAAAATCCGTGACCAGTCCAAAATGCAAATGAGCGTCGCGGTTGGCCAGGTACAATATTTCCAGATTTTCCAACAGGCCGGCCACCCTTTGCGGGTGCGAGAGCATGCACGGAACCACCACCAGGGTTCGGGCTTCCGGCGGCAGCCCTTGGGAATAATCCATGCGCGCCAGCACGCTGGGTTTAACCAGCGCATTGGCCAGCCAATTCACCAAAGCCACAGCCGGCCGGCCGGCAACCACGAGCAGCAAAAACGCGGCTGCACTCCAAAACCACCGGGGTGATTCCCGCATGGCCCACAGCATCCCGCCGGCCAAGGCCAGAGTTAAAAAACCGATGGCTCCAAAATAAAAAAAGAGCGCGTTTCGCTTGATGAGCCTCCGGCAATGCTCCCCGAAGGTAAACCGCGGTTCCACTTCCGCTTCCAGTTTGGCCAGGCCCTGATCCAGCAAATAATAGCCCGCATGCGCTTCGCAATTATTCACACCCAACCGCAAAGAAGCGGCACGCGCCAATTCCAAAGCTTTGGCGGCAACGTCCTCTTCCGTATGCCGACTGCGCCTGGCTAAAAATTCAATCCGGTGGCGGCATTCATCGCGGGTCCTAAAATCCGCCCGGTGATAAACATCCATGGGATCGCGTTTTAAAATCCGCTCCACGCAGCTCATGGTTTCCACAAACTCGCGCCAATCCATGGCATGCAAGAAACGCAAACTGGAAATACTGTTGCTGATGGACACTTGGTCTTCAGCCTGCCGCTGATTTTCCTGGCGCACCAGCTGCTCAATGTTCAGGCCGTCTTCACTCAAGCGCTGTTCAATCCAGGTTAAAGGCAAAGCCAGGGCCGGGCCCTGCCCCTGCAGGTGCCGCGTCAGCTCGGCTACGAACGCGCTGGACATGGGAGGAGCCGAGCGCGCCATGTCCGCCATTTCCAGCACCAGATTTTTCGGATCTTTTCCCACTATGGTAATCATGCGGTCAGCCCAATAACCCGCCAGCTTGCGGTCAATTCTGCCGGCCGTAATGCGGGCCGCCACGCGCCGCAAATTTTCGATCAGAGCCAGGCGCAGCATGATGGGAATGGCCCACAATTCGCCCAGTTTCAAGGTGACGGCGGTTTGATACGCATCCACAAACGCGCTGATGCTCCCTGCGTCCACCCGGCTGTCTCCATGGGCAATGACTTCCAGGGCCATGTCATACACCCTGGGAAACCCCGCGGATTTCCCGGTTTTCAGTGAAGGCAGTTCGCGGCTGTAGGCTTTGGGCAAATGTTTTCGGGTTAAACGGATTTGTTCTTCGATGAGGTAGAAATTATCCAAAAACCATTCATCGGCCGGCAGGAGGGGATTTTTTTTTACGGCCTTGACCTGAAGAAATTGATAGGCATCCTGCAGGAGCAGCTCATTTTCATTTAAACGCGGCAGCAGCCGGTCCGGGCCGCGCAGGGTTTCCAGTTCGTGCCGTTTGGCCAAACTTTTGGCAAATACCGCCATTTGCTCGACGCTGAACAGCTCCGCCCGCAGCGGCTGCTCAGCTCCCGGTTGCCGGGCCGTTTCCTCGGGCGTGGGACGGATTTTGAGCTGTATAAAGTTCTTGATTTTCTCTTTGGTGCTTTCGTCCATACGCGTTTATAGTCTCCAAAATCAGTGTTTGGCAAACCAAGTCCGGCCGTGCTTTGAGGTTTAACAGTAACATATATTGGGACTAAGTGCTCACAGAATAGGCGTGAATTGCCTAAACCTTTAAACCGGGGTGCGCATTGGACGTCATTGGTTATGTGTCAATGGCTTTTCTGACTTTTTGAGACAGGGTCTGAACTGAAAATGGTTTTTGCAAAAAGTGGACGTTTTTATCAAGCACGCCGTGATGTTCAATCACATTGCTGGTATATCCCGACACAAAAAGGACTTTTAATTCAGGCAGGATGCGCCGCAACTGCTCGAACAGTTCTTTACCGTTCATCCCGGGCATTACCACATCGGTCAGGAGCAGACTGATGGGGTCCTTATACTCCGCTATCAGTTTGAGGCATTGAGCCGGGCTCTCCGCCACGAGCGTCCGATACCCGAGGTTTTCGAGCATCGTGCAGGCAAGCATCCGGACCATGTCATTGTCTTCAACCAGCAAAATCGTTTCATTGCCGCGCACTATTTCAGCGGGAGAAGGCTGGCGTTCCTCAATCCCCGCACCTTCCCCGGCGCTGCGCGGGAGAAAAATCTTAAATACGCTCCCATGGTTCTTTTCGGAATAGATGCAAATGGAGCCGTCATGCTGTTTAACAATTCCGTAGACTGTCGAAAGGCCGAGGCCGGTGCCTTTACCCAATTCCTTGGTGGTAAAGAAAGGATCAAAGGCGTGCGCCATCGTCTCTTCGTCCATGCCCACTCCCGTGTCGCTTACGGCCAGCATGACATAGGTGCCCGGAACAATTTCAGGATGCTTGGACGTATAGGCCTCGTCGAGATCAATATCCGCGGCTTCAATGGTCAGGGTGCCTCCATCGGGCATTGCGTCCTGGGCATTGACCGAGAGATTGAGCAATATCTGTTCGATCTGTCCCGCATCGGCCCGGATCAGGCTCAGGGCCGGGGAAATTTTAACCTCGATGGCGATGTTCTCGCGGATCGTCCGGTGCAGCATTTTCTCGAAATCGGAAATAATGCCGCCCAGGTTTACCGTTTTCAATTCAATAATCTGCTTCCGGCTGAAAGCGAGCAACCGTTGCGTCAGTTCCCGCGCGCTTTCCGCCGCCAGCCTGACATGCTGAAGCCGCTACTGGTTTATGCCTGCTTGGGGAAAGTCGGCGAGCAGCAATTCGGTGTACCCGAGGATCGGGGTGAGCAAATTGTTAAAATCGTGGGCAATGCCGCCTGCCAGAAGTCCCACGGTTTCCATTTTTTGCGACTGACGGAGCAGTTCTTCCAGCTTACGCCTTTCCGCCTCGGCACGTTTTTTTTCGGTAATGTCTTCCAGTATGCCTTCATAATACTGTACTACCCCATCCGCATTGCGGATCGCAAGACAGCTGATACGCACCCATATGACCGCTCCATCCTGCCTCCGCAACTGTGTTTCAAAATCATGTAAAACACCTTCCTTCTCAACCAACGTTTGCCATTGTTTACGATGTTTGGGATTTACATAAAGATTAAGCGTACCGGCAGCCAACAGCGCTTCCCGGTCCGGGTATTCCAACATGTGCACAAAGGCAGGGTTGATGTCCAAAAACCGTCCATCCGGTGTAGACCGGAAAAGCCCTGCCGGAACCCTGTCAAAGAGAGTGTGATATTTTTTTTCACTTTCCTTTAATTCTATCGCGGATTGGAGCTTCTCTTTAAACAAAAGGGCATTCTCCAGAGAAATAGCCACTTGGGAGCATAGGATTTCCATGACTTCCAGGTGATGCGGCCTGAACGCATGCGTTGCCAGATTATTTTCCAGGTAGAGAATGCCAACCAGCGCTTTTTGCCGGATGATGGGCAGGCTCAGCACCGATTTGGAATTCCGTTCGATAATATAGGGGTCGGAAATATATTCTCCTTCCCTGAAGGCATTATTCAAAAGTACGCTTTCCCGGCTTCGCTGAACAAAATTAATGATGGTATGCGGCAAAGCCGGCCAATCCGCCAGAGGTACGGATTGCAAATCGGCACAGGGAGCGGCGGTGGATACTTCGGCTTCCACCACCCACTGCGCATTTTTTTTCAAAATCAGAACACCGCGTTCGGCCCCGGCATTTTCAAGTAAGATCTGCATCAGCCGGTCGAGCAACCGTTCCAACTCAATCTCGCTGGATATGGCCTGGGCGGCTTTCATAACCGTCAGCAAGTCAAGCGAATGCGCTTCGCGGGCGCCGGCCGGCACGGATTTTGCCGCCAGCCAGTGAGGGTACTGGGCTTCCAGAGCTTTCGTTTTCCCAAAAGCTTGCCAGTGTTTATACCTTTCATACGCTTCGATTAAATAGAGCCGGGCAAAATTTTCATGGCTTTTGGACAGCCAAAATTTAGCGGCCAGCTCATAGGCCAGCGCCTCGTTCTGAATAAAACCATTCTCCTGCGCCGACCGGATGGCTTCTTCGTATAGATTAACCGCCTCCATATCCCGGCCTTCGATCTTGGCCACTTCGGCCTGCACCAGCGCATAACGGTTACTGAAAGTTTCCGGGCAATTCTCACTCCAAAGCTTCAGCTGCTGCAAAAGTCCATGAATGGCCGGCAGGTAATCCCGCTTCTGTTCAACGGATGCGTCCGGGTAAAGCGAAGTTAATGTGAGCGCCGAATAAAAATAATATTCAAGCCATGCCGGTTCGGCAAAAATCACAATCAATCGATCCTTTAGTTCATGGTACGCCCGAAAGGCTTCGGCATAGTCACCGGCCGTATATCGGGCCCGGAGTTTGCATACTTGAAACCAGCAATAATCGTGAATATTGCCATTCCGCAAATCCGCTTCGAAGGCCATTTCATTAAACTGCGCATCCTCAAAAGTCCCAAGCTGCGCAGTATGCCCGCGCAGTGCCTGAATCAGCTGTTGCAGGCAAATGGTAATATTGCTGATAATCCCAAACCGGACGGTTTTTGTAAAATCCAGGCATTTCCGTGATTTCTGATACACGTTATTCAGTGGTTTTCCCTGGATAATATTAAATGCCAACATATCAAAAAGACAAAAACACGCCATCGGCAAATTACCGGTATCGATACTGACTTGAAAACTTTTTTCCAGGCATTCAATCGAAAAATCAAGCGGTTTATTGAACGGCGAAATACATCCACCCATAAGAAAATATACCGTGGATTGATAGGCGGTGGAATTAAAACAATTAATTAATGCATACGCCAATTTGCCATACCGATACGCTTCACGATACTTGCCGTCGAACATTAATTGCGCGCCGTACGCGGCATACGCCATGGCCGAGGCCGGTGCATTGCCGTGGCGAAGGCTGACGTTAATCATAAAAGCCGGAATAAGCAAGTAAAGGTTTTGATCGGGAATAAAATGCGAAGGCGGATGCATCACGACCATGATTTTTAAGGCAGCGGCGATATCCGGATTTGCCGCGACTTGCAGATCCATCAAATCTTCAATCTGCCGGTCCCCCATAAGTTTTTTAAGCAGGCACATTTCCGCTTTCACTTGCTCGGCCGCCGGGTGCAGCGGCAAGTCGATCCCCAGCACCTGGAGGCATTCAACGCCGCTTCCGAGCGCCGAAACAACCTCGCCTTTCGTAGTCAAGAGCTCGATTTTAAGCAAATACATTCTGACACGCTCGGCATTGGTGCGGGCATTGTTCAGCACATAGCCGCAAAGCCTCTGTGCTTCATCCGGTTCCCCATTGGCAAAGGCGCATTCGGCAAGTCCGGCCTGAAGGGCATACATCAGATCATGCTGCGTTTCCCAACTTTCAGGAGCGAGCAAAGCAATGCCCGCTGAAAAAAAGCCGGCTGCGGAAACATACGCCGTTGCGGCTTTGGCTTTCTTTCCGGCGCTGAGATTAAGTTCGGCATACCGGTATTTTTCCTGCTGATCCGTCAATAATCCGGCACCCAGGTTCAAATGACCGGCAATATCAAAAATCCGTTCATCCAATTCCCGGCCGGACAACTTTTCGAGAAAAAGCCGGCCAATGCGCAGGTGCAATCCGGCTCTTTGATCTTCCGGAATAAGCGAAAATGCCGCTTGTTGCACACGGTCATGAAGAAACGAATACGCAATCTCGGTCGCTTGCATAATCAGCCCCTCGCGCAAGGCTTCGCTTAAGGCTTCCCGGACTTTTTCATCAGAGCTGCCGCTGATCAGCGCCAGTATGTGGAAGTCAAACCTATTGCCGATGCAAGCCGCAAACATCAACTCCTGCCGGGCTAATCCCGATAGTTTTCCGAGTCGTTCCAGCATGAGGTCCGCAACATTGTCCGTGTAACCTTTAGCCTTGATCCGGGCAATATCCCAATTCCAAAGATGATCCGCCGCGGCAAATTTAATAAGTTTTTCATCATGGAGCATAATTGCTGTCCAAATTAGCCGAACTGAAATTGGACTTGTTTGATCCCCAGGTTCGGCTGAGCTGAAGGTTTGTACGGATTATTCAACCAGTCCCAAAGGT
>JAGVPM010000193.1 GCA_020052235.1 Candidatus Goldiibacteriota bacterium | reverse complement strand
GATGACAAGTGCTGGTAGTTTGGTTTCATATCCGCTTATTCTATCGCGGAAGCTTCAAACAGTTAAGTGTTGCACTTCACTATTGAACTCGGGGGTTTTCAAAGTCTTTTTTTTCCGAATCACCATGGCAGGTCCCTCCCCGATTCGAATAATGGCCTATTATACTGCGGGGAAAAAGTTGACACAAGGAAAAGATGGGAAAAGGCCGGCCCGGGATTAGGTTTTGAGTTGGGTTTGAAACAGGGTTTCAATCTCGGAGGCAAAAGCTTCAACTTGCCAGCCCCTAACCTCGGAACCGTTTTGGCGTTCGAATTCATGCTGGCGTTGCTCCGGTGTTTGTGCCATGAATTCCAAACTCCGCATGGGCCAGAGCAAAGACGGGTCAAGGCCCAGGCGTTCCCCCGTGGTTTGCCGCCATTGTTTTAAGGCTGTAAAACGTTTTTTGGCTTCGGCGGACAACCGCGTGGGCAAAGAACTTTTGGATTTGGGGAATTGCAGGATTTCTTTGGGTGTTTTGGTTTTTAAAGCCTCGCGCAAGTGCGATATGCGTTGGGACGATTCGACTGCGCCCAATCCCTTAATTGAATTAAAATCCTGCTCGGGATTTTGCGCCAAGGACAGCAAGGTTGTGTCGGACATGACCTTAAACGGAGGCCGGTTTAAATGCCGCGCCAATTGTTCGCGAAACACATACACTTGGCGCAAAATGTTCCATTGGGAGGAAGGCAGTTCCCGTGCGCCCTTGACATTCCAAAAGGCCTCGCTGGGCGGGATCGGAGGTGAATAGCGCAAGTTTTCCATGCGCTGGCATTCTTCGAGCACCCATTTCGTCCGGCCCAGGCCGGCCAAGGCTTTGAGCATGCGCGTGCGCAATTCATCCAAATAAAAGACATCCAAAGCGGCGTATTGTACGGACTCCGGATTTAACGGCCGCAGGGTCCAATCCTGGCGTTGCAGGGATTTGCTTTTATCCAATTCCACGCCCAGAAAATGTTTCAGCACCTTCCCTAATCCCACCTCATTAATTCCCAAAAAGCGCGCGGCAATGGAAGTGTCAAAAACTCCTTGGACGCGAAAGCCGTAGTCACGGTCCAGGGAGCGCAAGTCCCAATCGCAGGAATGGAAAATTTTTATCATCCCGGGGTTTTGCAGCAAGGTTCCCAGGGCGGTTAAATTTTTAACCGTGAGCGGATCGATTAAAAATATTTGCTCCTGAGCGGCGATTTGGATCAGGCAAATGTGTTCGGGATACCGGAAATATCCGTTCCCTTCCAAATCAATGGCCATGAATTTGCTTTTCTCGAGGAAACGGACGGTTTTTTCCCATTGGGACTGCTCGGTGATTAATTGGGGCAGCGCCGAAGTCATCATGAGTTTGGCATCCGGGATTGAGAAATCGCGCCGGAGAGAAAACAACCGGCCTCATGGCGAACGGGCCAATGCCCCGTACTCATGAGAAATTCCGCGACAATATTAGGCCCCATGAATGCAAAAATTTTCCGGAAAGATAGTACCGTTGCCCGGGAATTGTTCAGAGGCAGCGTGTTGACAAAAGCCTTAAATCCGCCCGGGCGCTTGGCAAGCCGGGAGAACGTGGCCGCGTTTTGGATGGTTGCTTCAATTTTCAGCCGGTTACGCACAATGGTGCGGTCTTTTAAAAGCCTCTGCACATCGGCGCGGGTGAACTTGGCAACGCGTTGAGGCGAAAATCCGGCAAAAGCCTGGCGGAAATTTTTACGCTTGGCCAAAATGGTGCGCCAAGATAAACCGGCTTGAAACATTTCCAAAACCAAACGCTCGAAATAGGCGCGGTTGTTTGCCACCGGAAAGCCGTATTCATGGTCATGGTAATAGCGCAATTCTGGCGTGGCTTGGGCCCAGGCACAGCGTGGCCGGTCCGCCGCGGGTGACGAAATCATGATTTAATCACGTTGGGGTATAGTTTCAGACTGGCCCACACATGGCCCTTCCTGGTCAAATACGCTTCCAATTCTTCCAGGGTGGCGAAGTATTCATCGTGATCACAGGGACGGTCCGTGCCGTGGCATTCGGTGTCCCCTGCTTCATCCCAGCCGTAATCCCGGCAAATTTGCGGGCGTTTTTCGTAATGCCCGCAGCTGTGATTGGCTTGCAAGTAACGGCAGGGAGTATTCACTTGAAGATACCAATCGTTTTTCTCAATAAAAATAACCACTTGTTGATGGGCTAAATACCAGCGCAGATGGTCAAAGTCTTCCGGCGTCTCCGGGGTGTCAATTTGCAAAGCAATATAGCGGCAGCAATTCCCGTCGCATTCCTTGCAATCGATTAATTTTTTTTCTTGAACATTAGTTTCCGGCATGCGTTTCAATACCCTACCTTTAAAATAAGAATGAAAGCAAGAATGTGCTTAAAAAACGGCGGTTATCATAACGTTAGAACCCTGGGGTTTCAAGGAAAATCGTAATGAAATTACAGGCACCAACGGCGGAAAAAACAGTTGTATTTGCAGAGCGTTCCCCTGTTCTCACCCGCCACCGTTATACTCAAATTCCTGGACTTTTTCAAGCTGTTTTAATTCAATACAAATTCACCCACAAATTGATTTTGCGCCCTTGACCGTTAATTTTTCCCGCAACTGCCGGTCGGGTTCGTGCTTGATGTCTATTACCTGAGTACCTGCTTCTTACTATTGAAGGACCTATTCTTGTATTTTCCTAAATTATAAAATGCAAAACGCCCATTTTCACTCACAAATGGCTTTTCTTTCAAAACACCTTCTATATTTTTCTCCAGTGCCGCAGCCGAATCAGCATAGCCAAACCGGTCGATATAAAGCCCGGTGTATCCGGCGGTGATTAAATCTTCAATAAACACCGCGCCTGTTTGCAGGCTCAAATACTTAATGAACGCATCCGCATCCGTGCCTTTAAAAGCTCCGTAACTCCAGCGAAGACTTTTACTATTTAAATACCCCCGGAAATGCTCGTAATCCGTCAATTTGTTGACTGGCGGCGCTTCAGGGAAAGGCATATAGGGCAGCTGAAACACCATTGCATGTTCACCCAACTGCGTTTCCAGTGAGGAAAAAAATTTTGCATCGGAGTTCATAACATCCCGCCAACAAATATTGCTCCCCGCATGCATCGGCGCCTGGTCGTAAAGCGCCGCCAATAGCAAACCAAGCAAGCCTAAATAAAAAAATATTTTCTGATTTCTTGTTTTAATATATTTTTCATAAAAGTTATTCAATAAAAAAGCAACAGTGAGCAATGATAGAAAAGCGATAAAAACGCTGATGCGATTGTACGCCCGTATGCTGCTGGTGACAAACAGAGCGATAAAAACCGCAAATCCTCCGGTGGTAGCTACCAGTACGGAAAAAAAATTTAAAACGCCAATTCGTTTGTATATATCGCTCAATCTAAAACGGTCTAAAATCAGGGCTAAGAGCGAAAACAAAAAACCAAGCGAGGCCAGCACACCCAGCGTACTCCAATCATTTTCATTGACCAATGGCGCTGAAGCATTATACGTGTTTTTCACTCCAGCTAAACGCGAGCTGTTGTGACCTGTGCGCGGGAGCAGCAACTGGGCGAGTTTAAGTCCATACATTTCCGACTCTCCCGGCGCGCGTACAACATGCGCGCTTTCGGGGTGGGCAGCACGATAGATAAGATTCGGAAGTACATTAAGCATGGAAACCGACCCGATTGCGGCGGTTATAATTAAAGCGCTTATAAGGTTCACTTTGCTTTTTTGGTTGATTGAAGCAAAAACACCAGCGAAGAAAATCAGCAGGATACCAAAAAATGCATAATAAACTCCCGTAGAAGCCGCCACGGCAGCGATCAGCAAAACCCAAAGCAATGTTTTCTTATCAAGGTTTTTCCATGATACAATCTCGGTCCGAAACAAGTATCCGTTTTTTTCAAACATGCTTAAAGCCAGCCAGCATAATAACGGGACCATATAATACGCGGACAGCAAAAGATGCCCTGTTCCGCGAAAAAAATGATAAGGAAGATAGGTGTAAACCAATGCGCAAACAACCGCTATTTTTGCATCCACTTTATATTTCAGGAACACGTGGAGGGAGGTAAGCGTTATTGCCGGAAATACGCCTAAAAAAAACAAATTAAACGCCAACACCCAGCTCCCGGTTACCATGCCTAAAATCTTTAAAACAAAAAAGTTAAAAAAATCAACCATCGGATAGCCATATAGATTGGAGCCAAGCGGAGCACCCAAGCGTGAATTTTCCAAAAACCAGCCATGCTCAATGATGCCTTTAAGCATTTCTTGCAGAAACGCAGAATCCCCACCATAGTTAAACGGCGCGAAAATATCCAAATTCCAAATCCGCAAAATAATACAAAGCAGCGCGGTTGAGAAGATGGCTGTAAAGACATAAATATAACTTTTTTTAATTTTATCCATAAATTTCCTTCCAATTCTTTTTTAAAAAACTATTATCTATAACGGTGTCTATGTCTCCAATTTGGTTTCTGTTGCGGAAAGACTCTATCTGGTTTTTTGAATATTCCCCTCCCCAGGATTTGGTGGGAGGGGATGCAGGGGAGGGGGTAAAAGCTTTGTATTTAAAAGCTCGTCCCCTCACCTTCATCCT
>JAGVPM010000183.1 GCA_020052235.1 Candidatus Goldiibacteriota bacterium | reverse complement strand
GATGCCGAGGATGTGTCCGTAGAACTCTTCGAGTGACTCGTTGCTCATGCTGTGCATTTTACACAATCATCCCACACGAATTCCGGAAGCGCCAAATTTTATTTCGCATTTTAAATTTTTCCTTGTTTGATCAACCATCGGGTCAGCCACTCGTGACCGGCCAATACGATCAAAGAAAAAAGCAGGGAGACACCGCACAAAAAAAACGCGCTGCTGTCTCCCCGGGGTGTGCTGGCATAATCATAAATAGCCAGAGGAATTGTTTGGGTCACACCCGGAATATTGCCGGCCACAATGATCGTAGCGCCGAATTCACCTAGGCTGCGGGCAAACAAAAGGGCCGCGCCGGCCAGCACACCGCGCAGGGAAAGCGGCAAAATCACGCTGAAAAGTGCATCAAGGGGCCGGGCGCCCAGCATGTGCGCGGTTTGCAGCATACGCCGGTCCAAACTTTCCATACTCAGCCGGATGGAGCGGACTAAAAGCGGAAATCCCACCACCACGGAAGCGATGACTGCGGCTTTCCAAGTGAATAGGATTTTAATTCCCGCTGATTGCAGCAGCGCTCCCACCCAACTATGACGGCCTAAGATCAGCAGCAACCCATACCCCACCACCACGGGCGGCAAGGTTAACGGCAAATTAATCAGCAACTCCAAAGCAAGTTTTCCGCGAAACGGCACAAAGACCAGCAGATACGCTGCGAGCAAGCCTAAGGGCAAGGCCACAAGGGTGGCGGTCACGGCTACTTTTAGCGAAAGTGCAATCGCATAATAATCTACTGTGTTCCAGTCCATGATGGGCCACCTCGCTTCTAAGGAACCGAAAAACCATGGTGCGTTAAAATCGCCTTCGCAGCCGGAGTTTGTAAATATGTAAAAAAATCTATGGCCTCCGCATTTTTCGCACCAACCACGGTTAAGCCTGCGGGATAGGCAATACGCGTGTAGTCGGCAGGCGGCACCACGAGCAGCAAGCTCACCGTGCTGCTCAAGCGCGCGTCGGTTGCATACACCAGGGCCGCATCCACTTCGCCCAGCTCGGCGTATTTCAAGGCATCCCGCACATCTTTGGCTAATATTAGTTTATCCTTCACGGTGTCACTAATTCCGGCTGCGGTGAACGCTTGCTGCGCATACTCACCGGCGGGAACACTTTGGGGGCTGCCGATGGCGATTTTCTCCAAGCGCGTCAGGTCCGTAAAGCTTTGCAGCTTGGTGGCTTTGGTGCCAACCACAACCAACGTGTTGTACGCCAAGGTGCTCCGGTAATGCGTATCCAGCAAGGACTGATTTTGTAAATACGTTATCCATTCCGCATTGGCGGAAATGAATACATCCGCATCCAGTCCGTTTTCAATTTGTTTGGCAATGACCCCGGAAGCCCCAAAATAGCGGATGATCTTTACTCCAGCATGTTGTTTTACATAACCATCCGCAATTTCGTTCAACACTTCCTTGAGACTCGCCGCTGCTGCCACATGCACCTCACCGGCCCACACGGTTGCCGTATTGATATATCCAATGCAGACTATGACGCTCAGGCATCTTACTATCCATTTCATGATCCCCACCTCCACGTTCACGCAGGCTGCAACTGTTGCCAGGGTTTCAGAATCAGCTGCAGTACTTCCCCTTTGTGCAATTCGCGCTTTTGGGCTTGACCCCATTGTTTGATGCGCTGCACAATTTGCGTTTCCTGTTCCGCATTCAGGCAAATGCCGTATTCCCGGCAAACGTGCTGCACGTTGCTTTTGCCCGAGTGTTTCCCAAACACCACGTCATGCTTGCGTCCAATCCACTCAGGCGGAAACGGCTCGTAGGTGCTTACGTCCTCGTGCAGCAAGCCCTGCACATGAATACCCGACTCGTGCCGAAAAACATCACGCCCCACAATCGGCTGATTGATCCCGGGTTCCCGGCCTGACAAACGCGCCACGGTCTCAGAAAGCGCCATCATGGCCCGCAAGTCCACGCCCAGCTCCAAACCATAGCCCACTTTCAGGGCCATGACCATTGCCTCCAGGGCCGTGTTTCCAGCCCGCTCGCCCAGGCCGTTCACGGTCACTTGCACTTCATCTGCCCCGGCCGCGGCTGCCGCCAGGCTGTTGGCCACGGCCAAACCCAAATCATTGTGGGCGTGCATGGAAACCGGCATGTCCAGCACCCGCTTTAATTCGCGGATCAAACGGGAAATACTTTCCGGCGTGCCTACGCCGACGGTATCAGCCACGCTGATCATGTCCGCCCCAGCTAGTTGGGCTGCGCGATACCAACGCAGCAAGCGGGCCAACGGCGTCCGCGTGGCATCCACGCAGCTGAATTTCACGGCAATTTTTTTTTGTTTCGCATACGCCACCCAAATCCCGATCTCTTGTTCCACGCTCTCAGGTGCGGCAATGCCCCGGGTGCACAACAACGCATCCGACGCCGGCGCGATCAAGGTCACCCCATCCACCCCGGCCCGGCAGGCAGCATCAATATCTTCTTTACTTAAACGCGCCAGGCTAAAAATACGCGTCGGCAAATTCAAATGCATCACACTCCGGATAGCCAGGCATTCTTCTGCCGAAACACCGGCAAACCCAGCCTCAAAGGACCGAATCCCCGCCGCTGCCAAGGCTTGCGCAATCTCGAGTTTGTCGGATGGCGAAAAACAAACTCCAGCCGTTTGCTCCCCGTCGCGCAGTGTGTTGTCGTAAAGTTGAATCTTGAATGCCTGCCGCATCTGTCTCACCCCAATCGTTTCCGCCACGCACCCATGCGGGTGGTGCTCCAGCCTTGCCGGGCATAGAATGCCAGCGCTGGGGCATTGTCTTGGTCCGCCAAAAGCTGCAGCCGTTTCATGCCTTGCGCAACCGCCCATTGTTCCAGGGTCATCAGCAGCCAGCGGCCAATGCCTTTATGCCGAAAAGCCGGATCCACCACCACGTCTTCCACCCACGCTACCGGCCCGCCTTCCGCCGTGGAGATCGCGCGTTGCGCCGAGCACATGCCCACAACCCGCACGCCCACTTCGGCCACCAATACACACGCCCCCTGCTCCTGGCAAATCAACTGCACCAGCCCTTTGCGTTGTTTTAAGCTATTAAAGTCAAAATCCGGTTCCACGGCAAACAGTGTCCGCAATAAACCGATCAACGCTTCCACATCCGTTAATTTTGCTTCCCGGATCCGCAGCGGCATAGTTTCCAAACTCTGCGCCTTATCCTGGGTGTGCTCCATCACGCTGTCCATACCCCTTACCTCCGCTATCCTTAGGGCAGAATACGGAACGCCGAGGCTTTAATTGCCGCGTGCACCGTTTCTCCCCGGGTGAGTTGCAATTCTTTTACGGCCGCATGCACCACTTCTGCGGTCAAACGTTCGCCCTGGCAATCCATGACCACACCGCAGGTGGCCGGGCCTGCGATCACTTCCTGCACCCGGCCTTGAATAAGATTCCGCGCACTGATGGCGCGCGGCGGGTCCTTAAAAAGCACGATGTCTTTGGCCGCGGGCATCCCATAGTGTAAAGCCGCATAAGGCGGATGCGTCAATACGAGTTCGTTTTTTCCCCAAGCGTAATTCCACAATCCCGCGCGTTCCCCTTGAGGAACAAGCGGCAGCAGATTGCAATACCCCGAGGGAGAAGCTCCGGCTTGCTGGCGCGCCAATTCCTCGGAACCCAGCCGCTGCTGAATACGCCCCTGCGTCATAAGCATAACGTCATCGGTCATTAGGCGCATCTCCAAGACCGAATGGGATATGTAGATATACGGTATGCTGCACGCTTGGCAGAGCTCGCGTATATACCGCATGGTTTTATAACGCGTCTCTTCATCCAACGCCGCGACCGGCTCGTCGAAGATTAAAAGTTGCGGACTGGCCAATACGGCCCGGCCAATGGCGACACGTTGTTGTTCGCCTCCAGACAAATGCGTGACTGCGCGATTTAACAGGAGCGCCAAATCCAAGCGGCTGATCACTTGCCCGGGCAATAAACGGCGTCGATCCGGAGGAACACGCCGGTATCCATACAGCAAATTTTCCCGCACGGACAGGTGAGGAAGCAAATGTGCTTTTTGAAACACCAAGCCTAAGCGCCGTTTTTCCGGCGGTGCATGCTTGCCCGATGCCTGATCGTCCAAGCAAAGTCCGTCCAAAACAAAATTCCCTCTGTCCGGCGGGATCAAGCCCGCCAAGACATGCGCCAGGGTGCTTTTCCCGCACCCCGAGGGGCCAAAAATCCCCAACCGTTGCCCGGAGTAAATCATATCGGCGTGCAACGTAAATGAACCCCATTTTTTCTCAAAGGACAATTCCAAGTCCATGGCAATCACCCATTCACTATTTCATTAAATAGGCCTCTGCGGCCTTGCCCTCTTCCAGCGCATCCAAAATTTCATCTACAACAGCTTGCGACTCCACCTTGGCATACCAGTAATTCTCCGGATACACCACGAGCACGGGGCCGCGGTCACAGGCTTTCATGCAGCCCGTGCTCGAGACCGCAACATTGTTCATATCCCGGTCCGACAGTTCACTTTCCAAATACGGCAACAACCCGACGGAACCTTTCTTGTGACAAACACCTTGCGGTTCCCCGCTCGCGCGAAAACTCGCGCAGACTAAAATGTGATGCTTTGGCGTGGCCATGACAAATTCCCCTCCTGATGTTTTAAATACAGCCCCAGATTCAACCACGAAGTGCAACACCCTGACGGAAAGCTTCCGCAGGAGTTAAGAACTTCAAGCATTTCATTGGCCGGTTATTCAGCCAACGTTC